>JAYSLX010000220.1:0-12201 GCA_043725245.1 Geobacteraceae bacterium
TCCCCCGACATTGAAAAGAATGCTCCAGAAAACAGAGTGGGTCCATATGTCAAAGCCGGAGAGCCCGAACAACTCGGTCGGCTTCAGGAAAGAAATGCCGAATGGGCCAACCTCGAGGATGTCACTCTTCCACCATCCCGACTTGACCAGTGACGGCAGAAAAAGGGTGTAAAACCAGATGACAGAACCGAGGAAAATTCCGGTAATTGCCCCAGGTTTGTTTCCGCGATGCCAATAAAGGCCTCCGATCAGTGGCGGACCGAACTGCGCCACCGCAGCAAAGGAGATCATCCCCATATTCACCAGCATGTAAGTCTCACCCAGAATCAGCTGGTATACGTAGCCAAGCAGCACCACCAGAAAGATGCCGCAGCGTTTCAGATTTATCAGTAGAAACGGAAACCAGCTGCGTGGCTCAAGCCTGACGATAATCGGCATTATGAGGTGATTGAGCAGCATGGTGGAAATAGCCACTGACTCAAGCATAACCATCCCTGCAGCTGCCGAGAAACCTCCCAGAAAAGCGACAAGTGCGATCCAGGGGTAATCATTCCTGAGAGGGAGGGTAAGCATGAAATAATCAGCGCCGGAAGATCCACCGGTGGTGAGAATCCCAGCCAAGGCAATGGGGAAAACAAAAAAGTTTATAAGCAGCATGTAGGCAGGGAATAGCCACATTGCCTTTTTTATATGCTCCTCCGATGAGTTTTCAATAACCATCACATGGAACTGTCGCGGCAGAAGCATAATAGCGCCCAGCGACAGATACAGCATTGTGAACCATGTTAATGGGGAGGTTTCTGCAGGTCCTCCGAAGGTGGTCAGGTGGTCAAAGAGGATTGGGTTTCGGCTCTGCATCTTCGTAAAGATATCGGCAATTCCGTCATACATCGAATAGCAGACAAAGAACCCGACAACCAGGAAGGCAATCAGCTTCATGATTGATTCAACGGCAATTGCCGCCACAAGTCCCTCATGGCGTTCCGAAGAGACGAGCCGGCGGGCACCGAAGATCACACCAAACAGGCTGAGTACAATCGCAGCTATGAGGCCGGAATGCTCCTGAGTTGGAATCTGAGTCGTAAAAACAGGATATTGTTTGTGTATATAGGTTGCAAGGATGTCAAAGGTTGTGGAGACTGCCTTGAGCTGCAAGGCTATGTACGGGATGACCCCCATAAGGGCGATCACGGTAACCAGTGCACCAAGACCCTGGGACTTGCCATAACGGCTGCTTATAAAGTCTGCAATTGAGGTGATGTTGTTCTCTTTGGCAATACGCACGATCTTGCGCAGTAGAAACCACCATGAAAAAGCCGCGAGTGAGGGGCCGAGGTAGACCAGCAGGAAATCAAGTCCCGTTGTTGCGGCCTTTCCCACACTGCCGTAGAAAGTCCAGGATGTCGCATATATTGCTATGGAGAGGGAGTAGATGAACGGGTTGGAGATAATGCTTCGGCCCTGTTCCCGCCAGACGTTGGCAAAATAGCCCACAGTGAACAGGATCAGAATGTACAGAAAGATTACACCTATGATCAGTTCTATGCTGAGCATGGTGAAAACCTACCTGTTCTCATCATCGTTGTGATGGTCGATGGCCTTGGTGAAGAAGTCAATGACAACTATCGATATGAACCAACCTATCATGAGATAAAGATACAGGAGTGGAAACTCGAACAGGGTTATCTGCTTATTGAATATGCTGATAAAAGGATAGTTCATCATGATGATCCCCAGAATAAAAAAGATCACCCACGACTCCTTTAAACGAAGCCGCTGCAGCAGCACACTCTTTACTCGCGGCCAGATCATGACATGATTCCCAGTGCTGAGATAACAGCTTCCACGCCAGCCCACGGAGATACGCCTGTAGGAGCAATTACAGACTGCTCAATGGACGGATCCGGATACTCGAACGTATCTCTGTGGCGGTCAAACAACTCAAGCCTGCCATCCGAGACCTCATCGGGCTGATTCTTCCTTTCGGCAAGCCGCATACGGATCACCTCTTCTGGGGCATCTGTCATAACCATGCAATGGCCGACGCCTTCTTCGCCTGCAGCCTCTCTAAAGTGAAGGCGATCAGCCGCTCGACGGAATGTAGCATCTACAATAACGCTTTTCCCCTCACCCACCAGGGTCACCGCTCTCGTTAGCAATGCGGCATAGGTTGCAGTATCGGCCTCAGGGGTGTAGATACCGCAGGAATAACCGTCAGCGGGTAAAGGAGAGACACTGAACAGCTCTTTTCGTATTCTGTCGGATGAGAGAACTAAAACCCCTAGTTCGCGGCCGAGAAGGCGCGCGAGCATGCTCTTGCCGCTACCCATAAGCCCCCCAACCAATATGAGCGTTGGCTGAAGCTGATGACGCAACAGGTATCCACGTGCCAGGCGGAAATAAGCTCTGCTTCGTTCTCGAGCAACCTCACGCTGAGACGCAGGAATGTCCATATCCCGAAGCTGGATGCTCGCCACCTTGCCACGCACAAAAGCACGATAGACCTTGTAAAACTCAAGAAGGGGACGGCAACCTTCATCGCCTGTAACTGAGCAGTATTCGTCGAGAAAGAGCGAGGCCAGATCACTTCTGTCATGATATTCAAGATCCATGAGTAGAAAGGCGATGTCCGATGCTGTGTCAATATAACGGAAGCGGCTGTTGAACTCGATGCAGTCGAAGATCCATACGTCGTTGCCCAGACAGATATTCTCCAGATGCAGGTCGCCGTCGCAATCGCGGATAAACCCCTGTGATATCCGGTAGTCAAAGAGATGGGCTTGTTCCGCCATATATCGATTCACCATGCTCTTTATAAATGCAAGGTCTTGCGCATTAATGGTTTCACCGACAAATGAGGAAACCTGGGCAAAGTTTTCTTCCCAATTGCGGCTTATTATCGCAAGACTCCCGTTCTGATCGATTTCCGTATTCCGCTCAGCATTACTGTGGAAATCAGCCACTCTGCGAGCCACCCTGCGCATCGTCTCGCCGTCAACCTTCCCCGCTGCAAGGAGTTGGTCAAGCATCTGCTCCTCAGGGAGGCGCCGCATCATGACTGCGTAGTCGATGACCGATCCATCACCGGTAAAGGCCGCGCCATCCCCTGACTCCCGAACCTCCACAACTCCGAGGTAGATATCAGGAGAAAGCCGTCGGTTCAGCCTGACCTCCTCAAAACAGTAGAAGCGGCGCAAATCAATTGTCGTGAAGTCCAGGAAACCCAAGTCTACAGGCTTTTTAACTTTGTAGACAAATCGATCGGTTATGAACAGGTACGAGATATGGGTCTGCTTGAGTTCTACCACCCGCGGGGCATGGTCATAGGCCTCCGGGCGAAGCAGCGACTGCACTAGGTGCTGTTCCATGACCTCACCTTAACAAGTCGGATTTACTTGTCGAACTTTAGCACACGGCTACATAAAGGCAAGCTTGGCGCGGAGTTATTTGATTTGACGCGTCACGGGAATTGTGCTAGGTTGTGCCTGATTGTTAAAAAGAACGGTTTTCCAGGCTGTTCCGCTTCTCTCCTTTTCAATACTCCACTACAATAATATTACTCCATGGGGCAGCTGGTTAATCATGTCAGAGGCCCTGTAGGTGACTTTATCAGGCTATAGGATGAAACGACTCCGATTATCCGCAATTATTGCATTCACTGCCCTTTGCCCCGCCTGCGCTGTCAGCCAGGTAAATGATTCCAGGCCAACAATTAAACTGACTCCTGCCGAGGCCCCACGTCTTGACATTGCAGAATCGCGAGCAATGTATCTGTTCTCGAGATCTCGCATCAGCTCGCTTGAAGGAGACCAGGATGTGGCATTGGCGCTTCTTCGCGCCGCAGCTGAAAGTGATCCGACATCTGCGCAGATTCATATCGCGATCGCAGGAATCTATTTGAAAATGAACAAGCCGCTACAGGCTCTTAATGCCTGCGAAACGGCCATAGAGTTAGACCCTGACAGCTTTAAAGCCCACCAGATCGCAGGCAGCGTCCTGGCAGGCCTCAAACGAGACAAGGAATCAGCCGAACACTTCAAGCGTGCCCTTGAAATTGACAGCACCAGGGAAGAGGTATACATCCACCTAGCTGTCACCTACGTCAAGTTTTTCGAATACGAAGAAGCGATAAATATCCTTAAGAAGCTTATCAAGGTAGCGCCTGAAAATCCCTTAGGCTATTACTACCTCGGGAAGACTTATGATCAGATGAAGCTGAACCGCGAGGCAATCCAGTATTATCGCAAGGCACTTGAACTCAAGCCAGACTTTGATCAGGCCATGATAGACCTTGCCATTTCCCTGGAAACACAGGGACTTGCAAGTGATGCCATAGCGACCTATCGCAACCTCCTGGAGGATAACCCTCAAAACCTTTCCGTGGCACAACACCTCGTCCAGCTCCTGATACAACAGCAACGACTTGAGGAGGCGTTGACGCTGCTGCTGAAAATGGAAGCTGTAAACCAGGGCGGCCTTGAGACCAAGCGTAAGATCGGCCTTATCAATCTCGAACTGGAGCGGTTCGACGAGGCGATACGGGTCTTTGAAACTATACTTGAACAGGAGCCGGAGGCCAACCAGATAAGGTACTATCTCGGTAACGCCTACGAAGAGAAGCAGGACCTGGACCGGGCAATAATCGAATACAAGAAGATTCCCACTACCGCCTTCAATTACTACGAGGCTGTGGGGCACATAGCATTCCTCTTCAAGGAGAAGGGTGAACCTGAGCAGGCAATCGCCTTTCTGCAGGATGTAGTGGCGCGTCACCCCGAACGGCTGGAGCCTTATCTCTATCTGGCGGGCATATACGACTCCCTCAACAGGTTTGAAGATGGGCTCAAGCTCCTTACCGGTGTTGAGGATAAATTCCCTGCCGATCCGACGGTCCAGTTCAGATTGGGTGTTCTCTACGAAAAAGTCGGGAAGAAAGAGGAGTCCATTGCCAGAATTAAGCGGGTATTGGAACTGACCCCTGACGATCCGCAGGCAATGAACTACTTGGGATACACTTACGCAGAAATGGGAGAGCATCTTGAAGAGGGGCTCAAGCTCCTGAAAAGTGCAAATAACCTTCGCCCTGATGACGGATTCATCCTTGACAGTCTGGGCTGGATCTATTTTAAGCTGAAACGATACGAAGACGCCCTCAAATACCTGGAAAAGGCCTACGAGATAGTTGATGACGACACTACCATAATCTCTCATCTGGCCGAAGTATTCTACGCAATGCGCGACTACAAGAGCGCCATCGGCCTTTATCAACGGGCAGTTGAACTGGATCCGGAAAACCGCGGTGCAGCGGATAAGATCAATAAGCTCAAAGCTGAGAGCGGAGAGCGATGAACCGTTGGTGCGGCCTCTGCCTGCTGCTTCTCTGTGCTGCCGGCTGCGCCGAGGAGTCAATCCTGACACCACCCCGCCAACCTGCAGGCCCCCCCGCTTACGGCGACACCTTCGTGCTCGGTTCCATCGGTGAGCCGTCTAACCTGATACCGATTCTTTCCTCAGACAGCTCCTCTCACGACGTGGCAGGATATGTCTATAACGGCCTTGTAAAGTATGACAAGGATCTGAAACTCGTTGGCGATCTTGCCGAATCTTGGGAAATCTCGGCCAATGGTCTTGTTATAACCTTTCATCTTCACAAGGGAGTGAAATGGCATGACGGCGCCGATTTCACCTCACGTGATGTTCTTTACACCTATCGGGTCACCATCGATCCGAAAACCCCCACCCCTTATGCCGAAGATTTCAAGCAGGTTAAGACGGTTGAAGCTCCTGATGCTCATACTGTCCGGGTTACCTACGACAAACCGTTCGCGCCGGCTCTGGCCTCTTGGGGTACGTCGATACTCCCCTCTCATCTACTGGATGGCAAGGATATATCGAAAAGCGAACTCTCCCGCAGACCTGTCGGCACCGGCCCCTATCTCTTCAAGGAGTGGATTGCCGGGCAGAAGGTGGTGCTCGAATCGTTCAAGGATTACTTTGAGGGGCAACCATACATTTCCCGTGTCGTCTATCGCATCATACCGGACAGTTCTACGATGTACATGGAACTTAAGGCAGGCGGCGTTGACATGATGGGTCTGTCACCGGTCCAGTACGCACGACAGACCGATACAGCGAAATTCCGGGCACGATTCAACAAGTATCGATATCCTGCTTCGGCATACACCTATCTCGGCTACAACCTGAGAAACCCACTGTTCACAGATAAGCGGGTCAGGCAGGCGATCACCTCGGCAATCAACAAGGATGAAATCATCCATGGCGTTCTCCTCGGTATGGGTCAGGTTGCCAAGGGGCCATACAAGCCGGGAACCTGGGCCTGGAATCAGAACATCGTAGACTTCGATTACAATCCTCCGCGAGCGGTGCAGCTTCTGGCCTCGGCCGGATGGACAAATAAAAATGGTGACGGAATACTCGTAAAGGACGGCAGACCGCTCCGCTTCACCATCCTTACCAACCAGGGAAACGAGCAGCGCCTCAAAGCTGCACAAATCATCCAGCAGCGGCTAAAGCGGATCGGCGTAGATGTCAAGATAAGGGTCATCGAATGGGCATCGTTCATCAACAACTTCATCGATAAACGTGACTTTGAAGTGGTCCTTCTCGGCTGGAGCCTAGGACAGGATCCGGACATCTTCGATGTCTGGCATTCCAGCAAGACGGGTAAAAAAGAGCTCAATTTCATCGGCTACAAGAATGAGGAAGTTGACCGACTCATCGAAACGGGCCGGGGCACCTTCTATCAAGAAGAGCGAAAGCGCTGTTACTGGCGCATTCAGGAGATTCTGGCCGAAGACCAGCCCTATACGTTTCTGTATGTGCCCGATGCCCTGCCTGCTGTAAGCGCACGATTCCGCGGCATAGAACCGGCGCCGCTCGGCCTCATGCATAATTTCATCAAGTGGCATGTACCAAAGACGGAGCAGGTCTACTGATGCTCAAATACCTCATCAAACGGGTCCTGACCCTCATCCCGCTTCTCATCGGGATAACGCTCATTACCTTCACCGTTATCCATCTTGCCCCGGGCGCGCCGGTGGATATGCAGCTCGATATGAGCCCCAAGATGTCAGCGGAGAGCAGAGAGCGGCTCAAAAAATTCTACGGTCCTGACCAACCGCTCCACATCCAGTATGTAAACTGGCTCGGAAGAGTGTCTCATCTAGATTTCGGTCGTTCTTTTTCGCCGGATAATCGGCCTGTCATCGACAAGATTAAAGAACGGTTACCAGTAACCATTACCCTTAACATGATCGCACTGGTCATCGAGTTCGGGCTTGCAATACCGATAGGCATTCTTGCTGCAGTCCACCGTAATTCGCTGCTGGACAAGGGGATCACCGTCTTCGTCTTTCTCGGTTTCGCCGTGCCGACCTTCTGGCTGGCACTTCTACTGATGCAACTGTTCGGTGTAAAGCTTGGGTGGCTGCCAATATCAGGGCTTCATTCGTTGGGAAGTGATCAGTTGGGCTTTATGCAGAGGACATGGGACCTGGCAAAACACCTGATTCTCCCTATAGCTGTTGCCTCCTTCGGGAGCCTGGCCGCGCTGTCACGATTCATGCGCTCCACAATGCTTGAGGTAATCCGACAGGACTACATAACCACTGCCCGTGCCAAGGGGCTCCCCGAGCGAACGGTTATCTTCAGCCATGCCCTTCGCAACGCCCTTCTACCGGTAATCACCCTGCTGGGGTTCTCGTTGCCCGGCCTGATCGGAGGGAGTGTAATTTTCGAAACTATTTTCGCCATCCCTGGAATGGGTCAGCTCTTCTACATGGGGGTCATGGCGCGGGACTATCCGCTTGTGATGGGAATACTGGTCATCGGGGCTGGACTTACACTCGTGGGAAACCTGCTGGCGGACATAAGCTATGCTGTTGCCGACCCTCGGATAAGAACCGGCAATAATCTTTCATAACAACTGATACGTTGCACCTACTTTTAAGTATCTGGAAGATTGGCCTTTCGTTTACCCAGAAGCGACCGCCGTCGCTCCTGACCTCCGTAAAGTCTCTTCCTTACTGGCAGCTCGCCACGCACTGACTCTTCCGGAACCTTCATCCAACCGTCGCTGCGTCGAAAGGCCACCACCTCACCTGAGGAAATACAGTTTTCAAGTTGCTCTTCCTCAATAAAGCGTTCCATTCCCATGTTGTCAATAACCTGAATGTACATGGTGCCTCGTTCAACATTTTTCTGACTTTCAACTTTGTAAATTATAGACACCGCTGAGTCCATGTCAAACGGATCATACGTTACAGATGCTGGACATTGCGGGAACCGATGAATTCCAGTGTTTTCTGGGCCTGATCAAGGCCCTGCTCGGCAGCCTTCTGGAACCACCCCAGTGCCTCAATCTTGTTCTGTTTGACGCCATATCCGTTGTAGTACATAAGCCCTAGGTGGAACTGGGACTGGTCAAGCCCTTGCTCGGCAGCCTTCTTATACCATTTAAAGGCCTCCTTCCGATCCTGTTTGACCACTTCTCCTCTGTCATAGATCTGGCCAAGCATAAACTGGGCTTCGGCAGAACCCTGCTCGGCAGCTTTTCTGAACCATTTGATCGCTTGCTTGCGGTCCTGAGTCAGTACGGTACCCTTGTTATAGGCTAGGCCAACCACAAACTGGGCATCGGCATTCCCGCGATCAGCAGCTTTACGATACCACTTGATGGCCTCTCGGGCATCCTGCGTAACACTTACCCCATGATCATAGAAGAGACCCAGACTGTACTGGGCCTTGGCATACCCCTGTTCGGCGGCTTTCCGGTACCACTTGAATGCCTCCTTCTTGTCCGGTGCGAGACCTTCTCCTTTGTCGTACAGGAGTCCAAGTTGAAACTGTGCGCGAGCCAGCCCCTGTTCCGCAGCTTTCTGATACCACTTGGCCGCTGTCTCCTTGCTCAGTTCCACCCCATCGCCGCTGTCGTACTTGAGGCTAAGGTTAAGCTGAGCATTGGCATGCCCCTGCTCGGCTGCCTTCTGATACCATCGGGCTGCCTCAGCCTTATCCTGCTTTACCCCTTCTCCCCGGTCCAAAATCTGTCCAAGGGTAAACTGGGCATCGGATAGTCCCTGCTCGGCAGCCTTGCGGTACCACTTTGCCGATTCCTTCTTGTCCTGCCTGACCTCTTCACCAATAGCATACATAAGTCCCATGGTGATCTGGGCCTTCGCATACCCCTGTTCGGCAGCCTTGCGGTACCACTTGACCGCCTCACGACGGTCCTGCTTAACCCCCTTGCCGGCGGAATACATCTGACCAACCTGGTAAATGGCCTTGGCACTGCCATCCGATTTGAACTCCCTTATAGCTGTTGCATAGTCACCTTCATTGTATGCCTGTTGGGCGACATTGAAGTCGGCACTTACCTGCAATGCGGCCATCAGTGCCATAAAACCGATTACTGAAAATATAGTTTTCATTCTCGGACCTCTTATGATGTGGATGTCATTTTTGGAGCTTATTGTAGCGCGTTTGCCGGGCTCCAACAACAGAAAACCGCCTGATTGGAGGGTTGCTGAGATAGTGTTCATCCGCAGGCGGGGATAAGAACAACAATTATGCAATAACCTGAAGAGGTGGTATACCTTCATGTAAGAAACTATCCCACACCACCTTCTCCTTTTGGAAGGAGTCTCTGTGACACCTGCACGTTACGCCGTCATAGCATTTCTGGTAACTGTCATTATAACAACAGCCTGGTTTATTTCAAAAAGGTCTCAGGGAGAACCTGCTGCAACACTCAAACTATCCGGCACCATCGAAGCCACAACCGTGGCTCCAGGATTCAAGGTTAACGGTCGGCTCAGTGAACGTCTTGTGGATGAAGGCGAAGAGGTCATATCGGGCCAGGTGCTGGCAAGAGTCGAAACCGATGATCTGGAGCAGGAGCTTGCCCTGCGACAGGCCGATCTTAGCGTTGCCATGGAACTTCTCAAAGAACTTGAAGCCGGCAGTCGCCGTGAGGAGGTTGCGCAGGCAGAGGCGGCCCTTGACAGGATCAAAGCTGAAGAAAGCAGGGTCAAGACCGATTATGCACGGCAGGAGGAGCTGTTCAGGCGCGAAGTCATTGCCAGCCGTGACTTTGAAAACTCGCACGCAGCACTTCTGTCGATTCATGCACAGGCTCGGGAGGCGGATGAACGGCTTAAACTTCTACGGAACGGCCCCCGCCCTGAAACCATCCGCCAGGCCCGGGCAAGGGTAAACAGTCTCAGGTCTGCGCTGGAACTCTCTCGTCACCGTCTCAATGATGCAACTCTCAGATCACCCACAACCGGAACCGTGCTTGCCAAACATCTGGAGCCTGGAGAACTGGTAAACACCGGCACGCCGGTGGTCACGATCGGCGACCTCGATACGGTATGGGTACGCGCATACATACCAGAAACAGAGCTCGGAAAGATCAGTCAGGGCCAGGAAGTCCAGGTACGCAGCGACACCTTTCCGGGCAGGTTGTACAAAGGTACGGTAAGTTTTATCTCACCTGAGGCAGAGTTCACCCCCAAAAGTGTGCAGACCGAAAAGGAGAGAGTCAAGCTCGTGTTTCGAATTAAGATAAAGGTTCGAAACGTGAAACGTGAACTGAAGCCCGGTATGCCGGTCGATGCTGTCTTGATCTCAAGATAGAGCATGGACATCATAAGGATTGAAAATATTTCGAAATCCTTCGGCACTCTTACTGCCGTAAACAGACTCTCCCTCTCTGTGGCCCAGGGCGAGCTGTTCGGTCTTGTCGGCTCGGATGGGGCAGGCAAGACAACCACCATGCGCATGCTGTCCGGAATCATGGACCCGGACGAAGGAGATGCATGGGTTATGGGCCGCCATACGGTGAGGGAGGCAGAGGAACTCAAGGAGCAGATCGGTTACATGAGCCAGCGATTCGGTCTCTATCCCGATTTGACGGTCCTGGAGAACCTCCATTTCTATGCCGACATCTACGGAATCCCTCGAAAGGAGCGCCAAGAGCGGATCGAGGATCTTCTCTCCTTCAGTAACCTCACCCCTTTCATACGTCGGCATGCAGGTAACCTCTCGGGCGGCATGAAACAGAAACTCGGCCTTGCATGCGCCCTCATCCATACGCCCAGGGTTCTTTTCCTCGATGAACCGACCAATGGTGTCGACCCTGTGAGCCGGCGTGATTTCTGGCGCATCCTGTATCGACTCCTGAAAGATGGTGTCACCATCTTTGTCGCAACCGCCTATCTTGATGAGGCAGACCGATGCAACCGGGTCGGGCTTATCCACAAGGGACGTCTCCTGGCCTGCGACACACCGGAACGCCTGCGCGGACTGATGGATGGAACCATTCTTGAAATCCGCACCAACAATGCTCGACAGTCGGCTCGACTGCTCAGGAACCACTTCCCCGGCCGGTCCGTCGGACTTTTTGGCGACCGCATACACCTCGTCACAGACAATCCTTCTGCTTCTCAGGATACGACTATCGGTCTTCTACAGAACGGAGGCATTGATCTCATCGATATACGGCAGATCGAGCCAAATCTGGAAGATGTCTTCGTTGCAATGCTGAGTGAGAATGGAACAGCTCATGAACCGAGCCCTGTTAAACAGGATACGTGCGTTAATGAAATAATGTACTGCTCAAAACCCCATAATAATATATCAACCGTAGAAATTAGCGGTGGCTGTGCCGTAACACTGAGGCAGCTTGAAAAACACTTCGGAGATTTCATTGCAGTCAACAGGTTAAGTCTCGACGTCAAAAAGGGAGAGATCTTCGGTTTTCTCGGCCCCAATGGAGCAGGAAAATCGACCACCATCCGGATGCTCTGCGGAATCCTCCAACCAACGGGAGGAAGCGGTACAGTGGCAGGATTCGATATCATTCGCGAGGCGGAGAAGATCAAGGAGCATATTGGCTATATGAGCCAGAGGTTTTCCCTTTACGACGATCTTACCGTTGAGGAGAACATAGACTTCTACAGCGGCATCTACCGGATAGCGCCGGAGAAGAAGAAGGCCCGTAAGGAGTGGGTACTGACGATGGCCGGCCTGACCGAACACCGCGGCTCAAGGACCGCAAATCTCTCCGGAGGCTGGAAGCAACGACTGGCGCTCGGGTGTGCCATCCTGCACGAACCACCCATCATCTTTCTCGATGAACCGACATCAGGGGTAGACCCGATAAGCCGTCGCAACTTCTGG
>JAYSLX010000221.1:0-1736 GCA_043725245.1 Geobacteraceae bacterium
TGAAAACCCACATTTTATTGAGCAGAAGCTCAAGGCATTCGTGCCGGATCATGGTCCCGAAAAGAAATAGCGAGGAGTAATGGCGCGCAAGAAGAAGCACGAAAAAGAGGGGAACCATGAACGATGGCTGGTCTCCTACGCAGACTTCATAACTCTTCTGTTCGCAGTGTTTGTAACACTCTACGCGATGTCGCAAACAGACAAGAAGAAGGTCGAAGATGTCGTGGCATCGCTCCGCGAGTCCTTTGGCTACTCTAAAACCTCCATCGGCGGCAAACCTGCAGTCATAGATGCCGGTAACATTAGTATCATCCCCAGCATTAAACCACAGAGTATGCCCCCTCCGGTTAAGAAGCAGCGCGATATTGGGAAGGGGCGCGTCCGTGCCGAGGATAAAGATTTTTTGACTATCAAGGCAGCCATTGATGCCTATTTGTTGAAGAGTGGCGCTCAGGAAAAGGTGAGCCTTGATATAACAAGGCGCGGCCTGGTGGTGAGCCTTAAGGAGGCGGGGTTCTTCGATTCGGGGAGTGCTTCGGTCAAGAAGGATTCTGCAGAACTTCTCAAGATGATTGCAGAATCCCTCAGTCACTACACCAACCCTTTCCGAGTGGAGGGACACACCGACAACGTGCCGGTCAGGTCGGGGCAGTTCAAGTCAAACTGGGAGCTGTCGACATCCCGGGCCACCAACATCGTTCACTACCTGATAGAAGGTTATGAGTACGAGCCGGACCGTATGGCGGCTGCAGGATACGGAGAACACAGGCCGGTGGCAGACAACGACTCTGCAGATGGAAGGTCCAAAAACCGTCGGGTGGATATCGTCATGTTATCAGGGGAAAGTGAGAGAAATGAGCCTTAGAGGTCACTATTCTTTCCGTGAACGCAGGTTGTTTCGCTGCTCGTTGAAAATGTGGGAGATGATGTTTTCCTGATCCTTTTCAGTGATGAAAACAAACTTCATGGCAGTGGTAAAGGCGGGTCGGTTGTCCAGGGTCAACTTGATTTCGACTGAGCGAACTACCGAAGCAACAGCGGTTATTACCTGTATTTGGTTCACAGGCAGAAAAAGGTCCAGATTCAGCATTGTCCCGGCGGCAAAGCCATCCGGCGTTTTAACCCTTAATCCCCCTCCGCTCAGGTTCAGGCGGGATGGCTCAATGTCCGGACCGTCGTTCCACTTCAATATTTTGAAACTCTCCTGAAACGGGATGGCGCGCGGTGGATCGGCAAATTCAGCAAGCATCCTCTGCGCTTTCCAAATCCCTTCAACGCTGCTCAACTGCTGGTCTTCGGGCATTGTATAGGCAAGGGGCAGCAGTACATCCATCCTGAAGTATTCTCTGCGCTGCTGGATATCCGGTTCTCCCTGGAGCCGTAAGGTGAAATCCCGCCCTACGGCTTCGTCCAGAACGCCCATACACCGGCAGAAGGCCCACGACTCGCTGCTGAGAATGACCACCTTTGTCCCTATCGGCACATGGGAGAGCTGATCTATATCACTGCCGAATGTTTCCAGATGCAGGATCATTCCATCTATACCGATAACGATAGCATTGAGGTCGATTGCCGTGTCATCAGGAAGATGGAAGCCGATCCTGACCTGGTGGTCCGGTCTCAGGTAGATGTTGTATGTAGTCTCTTTTGGTGTCAAAATATTGGCTCGCTCCGGGGTATTGTCAATAATTGATAGTTATTGCCGGAAACTGGAGAGGTCCCCGACTTTTTCATGC
>JAYSLX010000222.1:0-4964 GCA_043725245.1 Geobacteraceae bacterium
ATTACTGCCTATCCAACCGAAGTGTCGCCTCTTTCCCGAAAGAGTGACCAAGACCCTGAGATAGTCGACCGTTTCGAGCTCTTTATTGCCGGACGTGAACTGGCCAATGCATTTTCCGAGTTGAACGACCCGGTTGATCAGAAAGAACGTTTCCTTGCCCAGGTGGCGGCCAAAGACAAGGGGGACGAAGAGGCCCACTACATGGACGAGGATTATATCCGCGCCCTGGAGTACGGCATGCCGCCAACCGCCGGCGAGGGGATTGGAATCGACCGTCTGGTCATGCTTTTGACTGATTCAGCCTCTATCCGGGATGTGATCCTGTTTCCGCAGCTAAGGAAGGAAAAATAAGAGAGTGAAATGTGAAATGTGAAATGTAAGCAACGCACCGTCTTTCAGTTCACCTTTTACCTTTTACCTTTCACAGGTTTTAAATGCCCTACGAACTCTTCATCGGCCTCCGATACCTTAAGGCCAAGCGGAAGTCCACGTTCATCTCCATTATCACCGTGATCTCCACCAGCGGGGTTGCCTTGGGAGTTCTTGCCCTTATAGTGGTACTGGCAGTAATGACTGGTTTCGAAGAGTCCCTAAAGACCAAAATAATGGGGACAAATGCCCATGTGGTGGTCTTGGCCGGCCCAAACGGGATTACCGGTTACACCCCTCTTATGGAGAAACTTGAGAAATTTGACGGCGTGGTTGCTACAACTCCGTTTATCTATAGCCAGGTGATGCTGACCAGCGGCAAGAACGTATCGGGAGTGGTTCTCCGAGGGATCGATCTTGCTACCGACCTTAAGGTAACCAATCTCCACCGTACGGTCTGCGATGGTAAGATTGAAGAGCTGGAACGTATTTCTGGCAGACCTATGGCAGGTTCGGAACCGCCTGTTCCCGGGATTATGATAGGCCGCGAATTGGCCAAGAACCTGAATCTTTTTGTCGGGGACACGCTGAACGTTGTCTCGCCCATGGGTAATATTACCCCGATGGGGATGATACCCAAGATAAAAAAATTCAAAGTTGTGGCGCTCTTTAATACCGGCATGTTCGAGTACGACTCCACACTTGCCTATGTCACACTTCCCAATGCCCAGGAATTTCTCGGCATGGGCGAGAGCATCACCGGTATCCAGCTGAAAGTTTCCGACGTCTATAAGTCCGGCACTCTGGTCAAAAAGATAAACCAGCAGCTTGGGTCTCCCTATTATGCTCGCGACTGGATGCAGATGAATAAGAACATCCTGTTTGCACTCAAGACCGAGAAGATGGTCATGTTCATCATACTGACTCTCATCGTCCTGGTAGCGGCCTTCGGTATTGCCTCCACCCTCTTCATGGTGGTGATGGAAAAAACCAAGGATATCGCTATTCTCAAGTCAATGGGGGCCACTGGAAGCAGCATCATGAAGATCTTCGTTCTGGAGGGGCTTATCATCGGTGTCACCGGGACCACCATCGGGATTATCGGCGGCCTTCTGGTAGCCTGCAACCTTGAGACGTTAGTCGGTCTGATTCAGCGGCTCACCGGGTTTGAACTCTTCAGCAAGGATGTCTACTATCTGGACCGTTTCCCATCGCAGGTCGTACCCGGCGATGTGGTCCTGATCGGGGTGACGGCGGTGCTTATTTCCTTTGTCGCCACGCTCTATCCATCCTGGCAGGCATCGAGAATGGCACCTGCAGAGGCCCTTCGTTATGAGTAGTCTTCTTGAGGTCAGAGGCCTCTACAAGTCGTTCGGTGATGGCGAAGCCAGGGTGGAGGTCCTTAAGGGGATAGATCTCCAGGTGGCTGCTGCTGAGACCATTGCCCTTGTGGGGGCATCCGGAGCCGGGAAGAGCACGCTCATGCATATCATCGGCACCCTTGACAGACCAACTCAAGGGAGTGTCCGTTTTTGTGGAGAGGATGTTTTTCGACCCGGCGACCTTTGGCTTGCAGCGTTCCGCAACAAGACCATCGGCTTTGTCTTTCAGTTTCACCATCTTCTCCCGGAGTTCACAGCCATTGAGAATGTGATGATGCCCCTTCTTATTGGCGGAAAAAAGCGGGGTGAGGCAATGGATGCTGCAGCCGGGATACTTGGCGACGTGGGGCTCAGCCACCGTCTTTCCCACAAGCCGGGTGAACTCTCGGGTGGTGAGCAGCAGCGGGTTGCAATTGCCCGCGCACTGGTCGGCTCCCCCCAGTTGCTTCTGGCAGACGAACCGACCGGTAATCTCGACATGAAGACCAGTGACGAAATCCACGGACTGCTCTGCGATATCCATGATGCCCGTGGACTTACCCTGATCATTGTAACCCACAACGAGCGACTGGCGGCCCGCCTAGGGCGGACCATCCGGCTGGTTGACGGGAAAATCGGCGAGGCGTGAAGGCTCTTCTTCCCCTTGCACTACCTCAATTCGGAGGATATGTGCTTATAAGGCTAGGCTTAACGCTCTGCTCAACCGTGCTGCTCATTATTGTGCTGGCTGGTTCGGTAATGGCTGAAGGGGAGCGGATCGCCGAGGTCAGGATTGCGGGAAATCGCCGTATAGAGACCGATGCTATCAGGAATACTGTTGCCATTAAGGTCGGCGACCTTCTCTATGCAGACAAGGTGGACACCGATGTCAGGTCCATTTTCAAACTTGGTCATTTCCAGGACGTAAAGGCAGAAACGACACCGGTTGATAAGGGGGTGACCCTGACCTATCTGGTGGTGGAGAAGCCTGTCATCCGTGACATAAAGATCGAAGGGAACAAGGAACTGACTGCCGAGAAGATTAAGGAGGTCCTTGAGCTGAAGGTCAATACGATCTTTTCTGCCAAGGATCTTGCCAAAAGCATCAGGAAGATAAAAAAACTCTATGCTGATGAAGGGTACTATCTTGCCGAGGTGGATGGGAGTTCTGAAAAACGGGGAGAGAGCGAACTCAGGGTGACCCTCAAGATAAACGAGGGGAAGAAAGTTCTGATAGAGGAAATCCGCTTCGAAGGGAACAACGCTTTCCCACGCCGAAAACTCAAGGGAACCATGGAGACAACCGAGAACTGGTGGCTTGCCTGGCTGACCGGTGCCGGTGTCTACAAGGAGGAGGTACTGAAGAACGATCTCATCATTCTTGCAGACCTCTACTTTAATAGCGGCTATGTCAATGTGAAGGTCGCAGAACCCAAAGTGGAGTTCCTTCCGGAGAGGAAAGGCCTCAAAGTCGTAATTTCCATAAGCGAGGGTGATCAGTACAAGACCGGTCAGCTTGGTTTCAAAGGCGATCTCCTGAATAACGACGATGACCTATCAAAGAAACTCAAGCTGAAGAGCGGCGAGACCTTCAGCAGGGGGACCCTGCGAAGT
This sequence comes from Geobacteraceae bacterium, assembly GCA_043725245.1. Lineage (GTDB taxonomy): Bacteria > Desulfobacterota > Desulfuromonadia > Geobacterales > DSM-12255 > Geoanaerobacter. The sequence goes on from JAYSLX010000222.1 coordinate 3,345, forward strand.
GATGTCTTTACTCTCACTGACCACTATGCCGACAAGGGGTATGCCTTTGCCAATGTGAATCCCGTCACCAGGCTAAATCCTGAGCAGAAAACCATAGACATAACATTTGACATGGAGAAAGGGGAGATGGTCCACTTTGATCGGATCAACATCTCCGGCAACCCAAAGACCCGTGACAAGGTCCTCCGGCGTGAGTTGAAAATGGCCGAAGGTGACCTTTACAGCAGCACGAACCTGAAACGCAGCAAGCAGAACCTCATGAACCTCGGTTTCTTCGAGGAAGTAACCCTTGTAACAGAGCGTGGCAGCGCTGACAACAAGCTCAATCTGAAAGTCGACGTAAAGGAGAAAGCGACCGGAACCTTCAGTATAGGCGCCGGCTACAGTTCTCTTGACGGTTTCATTGGCCAGGGGTCGGTTCAGCAGTCAAACTTTCTCGGCCTGGGGCTCAAGGCAAATGTGTCGGCCTCTATCGGGGGTAAATCAAGTACGTATAGCGTTGGTCTTACCGATCCTTATTTTATGGACAGCCACTGGACCCTCGGGGGCGATTTATACCGGACCCAGCGCGATTATCTGGACTACACCCGTCGGGCCATAGGGGGCGATATTAAGGCGGGATACTCGCTTTCCGACACCATGAGTACCTTCTGGGTCTACAAGTATGAGCAGAAGGAGATATTTAACACCTCACAGGCCCTTATCATGAGCGGGCAGTTTTTTGAAACAAGTTCTACCACCAGCTCGATCTCTGCCAGTCTGACTCGAAACACAACTGACTATCGGATGGACCCTTCGACCGGTATGGTAAACAGCCTTTCCGCCGAGTTCGCCGGCCTTGGGGGAACAAACCGATTTGTACGCTACATAGCTGAAACCACCCACTTTACCCCGCTTGTCTGGGATTCGGTTTTCACCCTCAAGGGAGTTCTCGGCTACATTCAGGGCCTTGGCAAGGATATCCCCATCGACGAAAAGTTCTATCTTGGCGGGATCAATACCCTCCGGGGCTATTCAGGCCGGACCGTAAGCCCCTTTAAGATCGTTACCAATACCGGTAATGTGAACGGTATTGCATCCACCGTACGCGCCTACACTGGTGGGGATACCGAGGCCGTATTCTCCGCCGAGATCACCATGCCTCTCATCAAGGAGGCAGGCCTGAAAGGGGTTCTCTTCTATGACGCGGGAAACTCCTATGAGGGTTTAGGTAAGCTCTTTACCTGTATGCAGACCAGCTATGGGTTCGGAATTCGCTGGTTTTCACCGATTGGTCCGCTCAGGCTTGAATACGGCATACCGATCAACCCCCGGCCCGGGATAGACGACAAAGGGGGAAGGCTGGAATTTTCAATTGGCAGCTTTTTCTGATATCACGGTAAGAAAAAGGAGAAACGGATGAAAACAAGAATCGCTATCATGGTCCTCTCACTCTGTATCCTCATTGCAACGGTTTCTGTTGCAGCTGACGTCGTAAAACTCGGGACCGTAGATGTGCAGAAGGTCCTGCTTAGCTCGGATATCGGCAAAGCGGCCAAGGAGCAGCTGGCAGCAAAGATTGCCAAGCACGAGGCCGAGAAGAACAGCCGTGAGGAGGAGCTTAAGAAGCTAAAGGCCGAG
>JAYSLX010000223.1:0-10429 GCA_043725245.1 Geobacteraceae bacterium
ATAAGGCAATACAGAGAATGCATTATAACATATCTATACGTAATTGCTTAGCTTTTTATACAACAAGGCTTAAGTCAATGACATTGGCATTTAGTTCACTGTGACAACTCTCTGAAATCTCTCACCAGTGCCAAGACATCCTCGTCCCTCGTAGCCCAAGAGCACATGAATCGCGCCCCTCCGGAGCCGATGAAGGTATAGAAATGCCACCCTTTCTCACGAAGTCCGGCAATCAGTGGCTCAGGCAGCTGCAGGAAGACCGAATTGGCTTGCCGGGGGAACATCACGCTAACACCCTGGATTGAGGCAACCTCCCTTTCCAGCAGCATGGCACAACTGTTGGCATGGGCCGCGTTCCTCAGCCAGGCGCCGCTTTCCAGCATGCCGATCCAGGGGGCAGCCAGGAAGCGCATCTTAGAGGCTAACTGACCGGCCTGCTTGCAGCGATAGTCAAACTCAAAGGCCAGTTCCTTGTTAAAGAAGATGACTGCCTCTCCGAAAGGCATGCCGTTCTTGGCACCCCCGAAACAGAGCACGTCCACACCTGCCTGCCAGGTGATCTCCTTTGGGGAGACTCGAAGAGTAGCGATGGCATTGGCGAATCGAGCGCCGTCCATGTGGACCCTCAAAGAGAGGCGCTTTGCAAGGTCACCTACGGCCATGAGTTCATCCACGGAATAGACGGTCCCCAGCTCAGTAGCTTGGGTAATACTCAGCACTTGTGGTTTCGGGTAGTGTATATCACTACGCTTATTAACGGTCTGCTCCACTGCATCCAGATCTACCTTCCCCTCACTGCCTGCTACCAGTAGGACCTTTGTTCCGTTGGAGAAAAATTCCGAGGCCCCGCACTCGTCTGTCTCAACATGAGCCATCTCATGGCATATGATACTGTGGTAGGAATGGCAGAGGGAGGCAAGCGCCAGGGAGTTGGCCGCAGTGCCGTTGAAAACGAAGAACACCTCGCAGTCTGTCTCGAAAAGCTCTCGGAGGAGGAGGCAGGCCCTGTCAGTCCAGGGGTCGTCGCCATATGAGGTTGCAAAGCCATGGTTAGCAGCGTCAAGTGCGCCCCAAGCCTCAGGGCAGATCCCTGCATAATTATCACTGGCAAAATAGTTGCGTTTTATTGGATCAGCCATCTCCAGATACCCTCCATGCGTCTATATAGACTACTCGGATAGTCCAAAATGTCGAGCAGGAACTAGAGGACGATAGAGTCTTATTCATATTAGTTTAAGCGCCTGGGGTTAAAGGGGCACCTCGGGCATAGCTGGTGTCAAATGATTTCTGAACTGCCATACCATCATAGATTGACAGGAGATGACGAATTACGGTAAAAGATGTTAATTAAATTTAATTGTGGTATTGAGGATCATACTTCGAGCTGCATTTATTTCAGAATCTTAGGTTCATGCGGAGGTAATACCCGTGAAACGCCTTCTGTTCCTCGTCTCAACATTATTCATCCTGCACTCTTCATTCTCCATTGCCCTAGCCTCTCCCGCACACATTCCGCAGACCGGGCAGACAACCTGTTACGATACTAACGGGACCGAAACATCATGTGATGGTACAGGGCAGGATGGAGAAACCCGTATGGGTATTGCCTGGCCGTCACCCAGGTTCATTGACAACAGCATCGCACTGCCCGCAGAGCAGACCGTGACCGACAACCTTACCGGGCTGATCTGGGCCAAGGAAGGCAATCTGATAACAAACCGCGATTCATCGTTTGATGCCGACGGAACGCCGCAGGACGGTGCTGTCACCTGGCAGCATGCGCTTGATTACGTGAGAAAACTGAACGATGATAACTACCTGGGGTACAACGACTGGCGACTACCCAACAGGGATGAATTGGCAAGTCTAACGAGTAAAGGGGAGACGAATCCTGCAAGATGGCTGAATACGCAAGGTTTTTCAAATATTCAGGAGAACGGTTACTGGTCGTCCAGCAGCAGCACTCCCTACCCAAACTACGCTTGGTACGTCTACATGAGCGTTGACTTTGTGTACTACTTTAATAAGACCTCCAATTTCTATGTCTTGCCAGTTCGTGGCGGACAGTTGGGACCATTCGGTGCTTTGAAACTTCCAAAAACTGGCCAAAAAGCCTGTTATGACGAAAGTGGATCAATTATCGACTGCAGCGGCACCGGTCAGGATGGCGAACTGCAAACAGGTGCCATCTGGCCTGAACCCCGATTTATTGATAATAGCGACCAGACCATGTACGACAACCTGACCGGCCTGATCTGGAGTAAAGATGCTAACCCTGCTGAAGTCAAAAATTGGCAAGGTGCCTTGGATTACATTAAAACCCTCAAAAGCAACAGCTATTTGGGTCACAACGATTGGCGTCTTCCCAACAGAAATGAACTTGATACCCTCGTAAACAAGGGTCAAGGCAATATTTCAGCATGGCTGAATACATTGGGATTTAATAATGTACGTGCTGGTTACTATTGGACTTCCAGTAACGACGCCTACTATCTGCATGCCGCCCGTAGTGTCTTTATGCCCAATGGCGAGGTGGACACCGCCAATAAGACTTCCTTCTTCTACGTTTGGCCGGTCCGCGGTGGATATTCCGGCACTGTGGTTCATCTGAACATTGCAAAGGATGGCGCCGGCAAGGGCGCAATAAACCCGGACAACGGCACGATCTCCCGTAATGGTACCAATGACTACCTGCTGAACGCCGTGGTGACTCTTACCGCAGCGCCTGACCCCGGCTCATCCTTTTCCGGCTGGTCCGGGGCCTGCAGCGGCACCTCCCCCTGCATCCTCACAATGGACAGAGCAAAAAGCGTCACCGCTACCTTTGTGCCAACCGAAACCCTTCTGCCGGGATCCTGGAGTTATGGCGACATGGTGCTCAACGCGACAGCAGTGGTAAAGAGTTTCACCATCAGCAACAACGGCATTGCACCGCTCACTGTCACAGGAGTCAGCATAACCGGAGCCAACCCCACCCAGTTCAGCGTCTCCCCCGGCAGCTGCGCCATCCTGACTCCGACCCTTGACCCTGGAACCAACTGTACACTGAACGTCTCCTTCTACCCGACTACCCAGGGGTCCAAAAGCGCGATCCTGCATCTGACCACCAGTTCAGTCAACAGCCCCACCCTGGATGCCCAACTGTCCGGTATCGGCATCATACCATATTACTCCCTTACAATGACCTCCCAGGGGACAGGCAGCGGCCGGGTTTACTACTCCTCTGGCGGCTCTTGCACCGACAACTGCACCCAATCGTTCGCCAGCGGCAGACCGTTGCAGCTGACACCGGTGGCTGCCAGTGGCTCGCAGTTCAGCGGCTGGAGCGGGTGTGACAGGGTAACAGGGGATACCTGCTATGTTACGATGACAGAGGCAAAGAGCATCGCGGCCTCCTTTAATCTCGCCCCGTCACTGGTCGAGCAGTGGGTTGGCAATGGACCCTCAGGCGGAATAATTGGTTCTCTAGCAATCAATCCATCATCACCTGCAACCGTTTTTGCCGGGACCTACTTCAATGGCGGACTGTATCGAAGCAACGACGGTGGCGCCAGCTGGAACCAGAGCGATAGTGGCCTGATCGACGGTTATGTCTACACCCTCGCCATCAACCCGCTGAATCCGTCCACCCTGTACGCGGATACGGTTAACGGAGGACTGTTCAGGAGTGATGACAGCGGCGCAAACTGGAGCCTGCTCAATAGCGGGCTGCAAGGAGCCAGAGCGCTCGTTGTCAACCCGGCGTCACCCGACATCATCTACGCCAGCGGCTGCGGCGGCGTTTGCAAAAGCAGTGATGGCGGCGCTTCCTGGAACCCTGTCAACAACGGCATTACTCTCCCCTACCTGACGACTGAAGTTAATTCCCTTGTCATAAACCCAGCCCAGCCCGATACTCTCTATGCCGGGGCTCAGGGTGGGCTTGACATGTATGGTGGGATTTTCAAGAGCACGGATGGTGGAAACGTCTGGATACCGCTCAACATTTTGACGCACAGCAGCTACACTCCTCTGGCAATTGATCCGATTGCGCCGGATACTCTCTATGCGGGAACCAGCGGAGGCGGGGCATATAAATCCACCGACGCCGGAGCAACCTGGAACGCTGTCAATAACGGCCTGTCCAATCTGTTTGTCAAAGCTCTTGCCGTTAATCCTGCGATACCTTCAATCATTTACGCGGGGACAGAGGGGGGCGTTTTCAGGAGCACGGACGGCGGGGGGAACTGGAGCCCGGTCAACAACGGTCTGACAACTATCGATGTCACGGAACTGGCAGTCGATCCGGCGACCCCCTCCTCCGTGTATGCCGGAACAAACGGCGGCGGCGTATTCAAACTGACGATGGTGACAGCAGTACCATCCATTGCGGTCTCCCCTACCAGCAACGATTTCGGCAGCGTGGCCACATACTCATCATCCACCACCCAGCCATTCACCATCAGCAACAGCGGCAACGGAGATCTTCTCGTCACTGCCACCACCCTTGGCGGGGCAAACGCAGGAGAATTCAGCCTGCAGCCCGGCAGCTGCCCAAGCCTCAAACCGACAGTGGCCCCAGGCGCAAGCTGTACGATGGAGGTCACCTTTATTCCAATCACGGTCGGTTCCAGGATCGCCACACTGCAGGTAGCATCCAGCGACCCTGACAACCCAATTAAGAGTGTTGCCCTTACCGGCTTTGCCTACGATCCACCGCCTATCGGCATGATAACAATCAATAGCGGCGCAAGCATCATAAACAGCACTAACGTCACCCTTGCCCTGGCTGCCTTTGACAACAGCGGCATAGTAACCGACATGCGCTTCAGTAACAGCAATACCTCCTGGAGCGACTGGGAACCGTACGGCACCAGCATGGCCTGGACCCTCACCACTCTGGGGGGCGACGGCAGCAAGACCGTCTTTGTCCAGTTCAGGGACGGTGCCGGCAACCCATCCGGCAGCTTCGCCGACAGCATCACTCTGGATACCACTCCGCCGTTTTCCACCATAACCTCCGCGCCGGGACCATTCTACCCGTCTGCTGCCGGCACCTTCACCTTTAGTGCAACAGAAAGCGCAACCTTCCGGTGCCAGCTGGATTCCGGTCCTTGGGGAGCATGCAGTTCGCCGTTCAGCTTCAGCAGTCTGACCGACGGAAGCCACACGTTCAGCATAAAGGGAACGGATATTGCCGGTAATCCGGAAGCAACTGCCAAGAGCTATACCTTCTTTATAGACACCACTGCACCGGATACCACCATAACCGGCCAGCCAGCAGCACTCACGAATTCAGCCGGCGGCATGTTCACGTTCTCTTCGCCGGATGCTGTTGCAATCTACCAATGCAAATTGGATGCAGGTGCCTGGAGCCACTGTTTCTCTCAGTTCAGCTTCACCGGAGTTGCTGACGGAATCCACACCTTCAGCGTTAAAGCCATTGACCGTTCGGGCAACTCTGACCTTACTCCAGCCACTTTCACCTGGACGGTCGATACGGTCCCGCCGGATACGAATATCACCAATCATCCATCCAACCCGACCACACAAGCCTATGCCATGTTTGGGTTCAGCTCGCCTGACGCTACGGCTTCATTCGAGTGCAGCCTCGACGGATCACAATTCGCCAGCTGTACAAGCCCCAATGGTTACGTCTACCTTGCCATCGGGAGCCACAATTATCAGGTCAGGGCAAAAGATCAGGCCGGCAATGTCGATCCTACTCCAGCAAGCTATAGTTGGACATTTTCCTGCAACGTAAGGGTTATGGGTGGGAGCTGCTACGCGAGTATCGGCGAAGCCCTATCTGCTGCGCCGGATGGAGGGACGATACAGGTCAAAACCATGAGCTTCCTTGAGGCGCTCAACTTCAACTACCCCAAGTCCCTGAGTTTCAGCGGCGGCTACGGACCGAATTTCGAGCCACCGACACCGGGAGCGATGACAACGGTAAATGGTCTCACCATGATCAATGGAGTAATGACAGTGGAGAACCTTGTGATCCGGTAGCACTCTTTCAGAATGTTGAATCACCATCTGCAAGGAATTGGAGTGTTGTAAGTGTACAGAGTAAATCAGATGGAAGAGGAGCTCACGGTGTGAGCGGATCTTTTTTTCGTTTTTGCCAAAATCCGATAATAGTCTCTGCTATCTGATCCGGAGGCAAGGTATCTGTATCAATTTCGTACTGCGCAGCCATCTTATATCGGGGGATTCTTCGCTCCAAAACTTCTGCAACTTCTTCAGTAAATGATTTTCCATCAGTCAAGGGAGGACGTTGCGTACCGGATTGGATCCGCGACACAATCGTATCTATTGAGGCCTTAAGCCAGACTACACAGGCATTCTCCTGGAGTGCTCTGATATTTTCAGGCCGTTCGATCACCCCGCCACCGGTATCAACAATGACATTATCGCGTGCTGTTAATTCCAGGGCTATTTCAGACTCAATATCTCGGAACTTCTGCCAGCCATATTTTTCGACAATTTCAGGCGTCGACATACCGGCCCTTTTAACTATTTCATCATCCATACTAATGCACGGAATCTGAAGTCGATTCGCAAGAATCTCACCAATTAAGCTCTTCCCGGTACCACGATATCCAATCAGAACCAAAATCATAATCCCACTTTACCCATTACAACCCGTCTCATAACATCAACAGGTGCATCAATGCCGGTAAAACAGCTAAATTGTAGAACCGCCTGGTTTATGAACATCTCGACTCCGGAAACTGTTTTAAGACCACAAGACCTGGCATCGGCAAGAAGCTTGGTTTCAAGCGGCGTGTAAACAACGTCAAAGACAACCTGTCCAGGTCTGAAGAGCTCGACAGGAATGATTGAGGCACCTTCGTGCGGATGCATGCCGATCGGCGTACAGTTGATGATCAGATCTGCATGCGCCATCGCCTGAGCCAGCGTAGTGTCATTCAGCACCCCGGATTCAACAGAGGCAGTCGTGCCGGTTTGTAAATCTGATGTCAACCCATGCAGCAACCTCTCGTTAATATCCAGAATGGAAAGCCTGCTCAATCTGCTGTTCCGGGCCAGGGTAAAGGCGATTGCCCTTGCCGCCCCTCCCGAGCCAAGCATGAGAATGCTTTTAGCGTCCAGCTCGACTCCGGCTTCCACAAGAGCTTTTAACGCACCCGGCCCATCGGTTCCCAAACCAATCAACCTGCCATTTTCATTAATAACCGTATTGATTGAACCTATTGAGCGGTCTACCGCGGCTATTTCGTCGACATATTTCATCGCTTCTATCTTGTGCGGAATAGTGATGCTCATGCCGCGAAAGTTCGTTAAGGCCCTCATCCCCGCCAAGGCGCTACTAACGTTCTCGACCTGGAAAGCCAGATACACAAAATCCAGATCCAGTTCACTGAAAGCGGCATTATGTATTGCCGGAGAAAGGCTGTGCGCAACCGGATTTCCAATGACGGCACACAACTGGGTTTTAACTGAAATTGATCTTACTTTTTGCATATATCTCCCTAAGGAATCGCCTGTTACAGTGACTAGTCAGCAAAATTGATTTCACCACCATACAACAACACCCCTAACCTTACAACATATGACAAAATTTTCTCATTCAATTTTGCATTCTTGATGACATTTCATGAGCGATCTGGAAAAGTGTTTACGCCAGCATGAACCCCTATTGCCTTGTAGATTCTGATATCTTCCCATGACCCGTCCAGAATTTTATCTACAGACAGGTCGTCCCACAGCTCGTCCAGAATCCCGTCATGAATCGCCCAGCTTCTGCCATGGACTGTCCTGTCCATCCCCGGCATTCGGAAGGGGCTGGAACCGTCAAGCTTTTTGAAGAGCACTCCTCCAGGTCTGAATTCCCGGTTTATCTCCATCATCATGCGCCGGCCGTTCAGGTAGTCGAACCCGTATTTTTCATAGCGGACAGCATTGTCATAGGTAAGAGGTTCGGCCATGATGATATCCATGCCCATGGAGTCGATGAAGGGTTCGAACAGTTCAAAGAATTCACCGAACATCCTTAACCCACGGCTGGTCTGATTCGGGAAGAGTCCGGCATGCATGGCCCGTAACTCTTCGGGGATATTCCGGCCTAGAGTGGTGAAAGCGTTATCGTTGCCGCTCTCGTCCAGATCAACGTCAAATCGGGGAGCAAAGGGGTCATTGATTATGCAGAAAGAGAGCTCCATCTGGTGGTAGTGTGTCTCTGCAATATCGAGAAAAAAAGCCGTGTGCCGGTCATCAGGCTTCTGTCTGACCTCTATGCGTGAAAGCGACATCCCTTCGGGTGCGATTATTGTGACCCTTCGACTGCCATCTGGACCGAGAAGGGTTAACGGCGAGATGCCCAACCGGCTTAACAGACGCGGAGGGATGATCCCGGCATAAATGCCTTCTTTTTCTGAGATGGCAAGAGCGTTAATATCCTTCAGGCTGCCGAGCACGATCCCACTTGCTGAACTAAGCGGTTGATTTCCCGGTAGCTTTGCCACATACCCCTCCTGCAATCTGCTTTCCTTTGAATGTAATGCATGAAACTCGTCCGGTCGAGGGATGCCAACACACTGCTTAAGTCCCAGGCGGTCCAAAATACCCGTTTGTACTCGATTACCCAAAAATAGTGCCAGGCTTCAGTATCAACATCTACGGGCATTTCCATACCATAGCGATTCTCTACACCTGGAACCAGAAACCAGCGTGAGCCAGTCAGATCATTGCGTTATCGACAATTATCCTGACCAGATCCTCTTTTGCTGAGATCGAAGAGCAGTCAGATCTTCACCTCACGCTCGCTCTGTACTTGACATGTTTTTGGTCACCCTAGCACGTTTTTCTGAATATCAACATTACCAGATTGCCGAGGGATTGAAACCTTACTGGCATATCGAATGTAAAGTCGCCAGGATTTCAAATCACAAAGCAAAAGAATAAGTACGGGCGCAGGTGAAAGCGAGCTTTCAAAAACCTCATACTTGCGAATTTTAGATAGTGATACATACTTTAACTTGTCTCGTTACTCAGTTCCGGCACAAGGAGGATTCTCATGAAACGAACGCTTTGTTTCGCATTTGCCACTCTTTTTTTCATGCTATCTCCCTGCCATGCGGGATTTTTTGATGATCTTTCCCGTAAGGTTTTCCCGGCACTCCAACAGCAGAATTCGCTTGATAACAGCACGATCATCAAAGGTCTCAAGGAGGCTCTGGCCACCAGCACAGAGCGTGCAGTGGCCGAAGTTGCCAAGCCTGATGGCTACTTCGGCAACCAGCTTATCAAGATCCTTCTCCCTGACAAAGTCCAGCAGGTGGCGGATCTTTTGGGAAAAGTCGGCTACAAGCAACAGGTCGACGAGTTTGTTCTGAGCATGAACCGGGCCGCAGAGAAGGCAGGGCCTAAAGCGGCCAACTTTTTCGGTGATGCCATTCGACAGATAACAGTAGAAGATGCCAAGGGAATCCTGAGCGGAGGAGAAACAGCAGCAACCAAGTTCTTTGAGAAGAAGACCCGTTCGCAACTCTTTGATGCTTTCAAACCGAGTGTGGCCAAGAGCATGGATCAGGTGGGCACCGTCAGTGTTTACAAAGAGATGATCGGCAAATACGAAACCATCCCTTTTTCATCCATGCTAGGCACCCCCTCCCTGGATTTGGATACGTACGTAACCAACAAGGCCTTGGACGGCCTCTTCATAATGGTGGGTGAGGAGGAGAAGAAGATCAGGACAAACCCTGCAGCCCAGACCACTGATCTCCTGCGCAAGGTGTTCGGTAGCAAGTGAAGACTAAATAGCCACATGTATGAGTTTAAAATAAATTCATGGTACTGGACAGGAAGGGAAAGTGGATATCTTTAAATTACAGAGGAGATGCTTATGCGCTATATATTCACACTATGTTTAGGGGGAGTCCTCTTTAGCACTGTGGGGTGCGCCAGTAGCAATACATTCGTCCTGCTCCGTCATCCCGTCACCAACAAATCGGTGGAATGTCCTGGCGAAACAGGTATTGATACAGGGTCTGCCGCTGAAATGAAAGCTTGTGTTGAGACCTACAGGAAGGCTGGGTATGAGATTATAGTCAGTTACTAATTCAAATTTACTATCATGGAAAACGGGAAACCCTTCAAATGCCGATTGACAGGCAAGCAAGGCATCGAATGTCATGCATCTCGCCGTATTGCACCAGACATACCTTTGCCGTCTAGGCACAGACGGGAAGATGATGTGGATGAAATTTATCCGCTATTTCGGGATGGCTTTTTGATAAACCCCACAAAAAAAAGACCTCATTACTATCCTATGGGGACAGTTTCGGGGTCAGTCGGGACTCGATTCATATAACCTACTGAATCGCATAACAGCCCTTTGAAAAACTAATAGAGAAAAAGCCTGTTTTATGGTAGTATTTAGCACATAACTAACTGTGATTATTGGAGAAAGTTATGCGCGGTT
>JAYSLX010000224.1:0-42093 GCA_043725245.1 Geobacteraceae bacterium
CATGGGAAGCGGAGTCACGACGGCATCTGCGAAATTTCGGCCGGAGAAGGGGGGACCTGATCTCGATCTCTACGTCAAAATCGAGGATACCCGGTTACCTGAGATGAACGACCTGTTACGCGCCTATGGAAATTTCGATGTTTCCGCCGGGGCCTTTTCCCTCGTCACGGAGCTACACGTCAAGAATGACGTAATTTCCGGTTATATCAAACCGTTCTTCAAGGATATGAAGGTCTATGACAGGCGTAAGGATAAGGGCCGAGGCATCTCCCATCAAATGTACGAGATGCTGATCGGCGGCGTTGCCATGCTTCTTGAAAACAGATCGCAGCAGGAGGTTGCCACCAAGGTAGATATCAGGGGCTCGGTGGGAAAACCGGAAACAAGCACCTGGCAGATCGTCGCAGAACTTGTCAAAAACGCATTTTTCAAGGCGATTCTCCCCAGTTTTGAAAAGGAGGTAGCCGGACCAGGTAAGCATTGAGCAGGCGGAGGCAGAGGTGGAGGTCGGAGCCGAAGCAGAATTCGGGGAAATCAGTATCCTCTCGATGAAAAAATGCAGAAAGAAAGCAGATACTATGCAGACATTGATAGACCTTTTCGAGACATTCGCAAAGATGGGAGATAAAACCGCTTTTGTTAACCGCACCGGCGTACGACGGCTGGTGGTTTCGTATGCAGAATTCCACGATCTTGCTCTGAAGATGGCAAACCTCCTGGCACAAGGGGGCGTTGCTCCGGGGGACAGGGTGCTGGTCTGGGGGCCCAATTCTTCCTGGTGGGCGGTAGCCTATTGGGGCATCATTATCCGTGGCGCGGTCGCTGTCCCGGTGGACTTCATGTCCGATCTGGCTCGTGCGGAATCCATCTGCAAACTCACAGGTGCCAAAGTCGTGCTCCAGAGTCGGTTCAAACCAGAGCGGATGACCACAGCGGTTTCGATACTGCTGGAAGACCTGCAGTACCTGCTTGACGAGATGAGACCGATCAGCGAGATTGCATCTGTGACACCCGAAGATACGGCGCAGCTTATCTACACCTCCGGTACCACCGGTAATCCGAAAGGGGTCATCCTCACCCACAAAAACCTGGTTGCCAACATGACCCAGATAAACCGGCAGGTACCGATCATCACCTCCGAATTCAACTTCCTCTCCTTGCTCCCGTTATCCCACATGTTCGAGCAGATGGGCGGTTTTTTCACCCCCCTCTACCGTGGCGCGGCGGTCGTCTATCTGCGCACCCTCAAGCCCTCCGCGATTATGGAAGCGCTGAGCGAGGAGGACATTTACGTCATCATGTCCGTTCCCCGACTCATGCAGCTGCTCAAAACGACCATCGATCGGGAACTTGAGGGCAAACACCTCTCCGGAGTATTCCGGTGGCTGACGCAGCTTGCATCAAGGCTTCCGAAAGTGGTGCGCCGGATACTCTTTTTCACGGTACAGCATAAGTTCGGCAGCAATTTCACTGTTTTCGTCTCAGGTGGCGCCCCCCTGGCTCCGGATGTTTTCAATTTTTGGCGCAGTATGGGATTCACGGTTCTGGAAGGCTATGGACTCACCGAAACCTCGCCCGTGCTCTGCGTCAACACCATGGAGCTTCAGGTGGCAGGTTCGGTCGGTCCACCTCTGCCGGGGGTCCAGTTGAAGATTGAGGGGAAAGAGGTTATGGTGCGCGGGGACAACGTCTTCCCCGGCTATTTTGAAAACGAGCAGGCAAGTCGTGACGCCTTCACGGCTGACGGCTGGTTTCGGACCGGCGACCTCGGTGAGATAGGCCCTGATGGCTGGCTGGTCATCAAGGGGAGGGAAAAGGAGCTGATCGTCACCGCTTCGGGAATCAACATCTATCCCGACGAACTGGAAGCGACCCTGAACAGGATCGCCGGGGTTAAGGAGTCATGCGTCATCGGCCTTGAGAGGGGAGGGGGGGAAGAGGTACACGCCGTGCTGCTCCTGGACGGAAACGGCATTGCTCCTGAAGATATCATCGGCCAGGCAAACAGCGAACTGGATGCGCTACACCAGATCACCGGTTTCACTCTCTGGAAAGAGCCTGAATTTCCCAAGACCACGACACTCAAGATCAAGAAGTTCGCGGTCAAGGAGGAGATTAGAAAAGGTCAGAATGGGGGCGACGAAACCGTCACCCGGGACAGCCTGCTCAACCTGCTCGCCAAGGTGACCGGTACCAGCGCCGGAGAGATCCGCGAGGAATCCCTGCTGGTGGCTGATCTTGGTCTTACCTCCATCGATCGTCTGGAACTTGTCAATTTCCTGGAACAGGAATACCGCCTCGATATCGAGGACTCCAAGATCGGGCCGCTGACTAAAGTCGCGGACTTGCGCCAGATAGTCGCTAAACGGGAAAAACTGACCCGGCGCGACCATTTCCGGTTTTGGACCAATGCCCGCTTCTTCAGGGGGGTCCGGATGGTCTGGGATACCCTGTTCCAAAACCCCTTGTATCGAATCTTCGCCACGCTCGAGGTGCAGGGAATTGATAATCTGGAAAGCCTGGATGGGCCGGTTTTTTTCGTGGCCAACCATTTAAGCTATATGGACCAGCCTTCGGTCATGTTTGCGCTCCCACCGAAGCTCCGCTATAATTGCGCCACCGCCGCCTGGGAAGAGTTCTTCTTCGGAGAGTACCATGGGGTCAATCGAATCTGGAGGCGCTTAAGCTATGAGTACGGCACCGTGCTGTTCAACCTCTTTCCTCTCCCTCAGACCCAGGGGTTCAGCGGCTCGCTCGCATACATGGGAAGGCTCGCCGATGCCGGCGTTAACATCCTGATCTTCCCTGAAGGTGGGCATTCCAGGGACGGTAAAATGCAGCCCTTTCAGTTGGGGCTGGGTATCATGGCCAAGGAGTTGGGGATTCCGGTAGTGCCGATAAAAATCAGCGGAACCGAACAGGTCCTTCCGCCAGAGGCCAGGTTTCCAAAACGGGGCCCGGTGACGGTAACCTTCGGAAAACCGCTGCGGTTTCGCTACGAGGAACCGGCAGAGATCGTGGAAAGTACGCGCCAGGCGGTGGAAAAACTGTGAACGCAAACCCTCAAATATCACTCCCCTACCGCCGATACGCACTGGGACTTCTTCTGGCGGTGAACCTGCTTAACTACATCGATCGGCAGGTACTCTTCGCAGTATTCCCTCTGATCAAGATCGATCTGCATCTCTCCGATACGGCGCTGGGGTTTCTCGGGAGCGTCTTTATGCTCAGCTATCTGCTTTTCGCTCCGCTTTTCGGTTGGCTCGGAGACCACTGGAGCCGTACCAGACTTGCTTCCGGAGGACTCGTGATCTGGAGTCTGGCCACGGCCCTGGCCGGCTTTGCCCCCGGGTACAGAACCCTGTTGGCAGCTCGTGCCACCGTCGGTATTGGTGAGGCGAGTTTCGGCACGGTATCGCCCGGGCTCATCTCGGACTTCTTTCCCAAGGAACAACGCGGCCGGATCCTGGCCTGGTTCTATGTCGCTATTCCGGTTGGCAGCGCGCTGGGCTATCTCCTTGGCGGGGTGCTGGGACAGAGATATGGCTGGCATGCCGCTTTTCTGCTGGTCGGTCTGCCGGGTCTGCTGTTGGCTGTTCCCATTGCATTGTTACGCACTCCTCCTCGTGGTGGCGACGACGCATCTCCACAGGCATCAACAGGAAAAGTTTCCGCAGGATACTCAGCATTGTTCCGAAATCGCTCGTTTATTTGCAATACCCTCGCCATGGCGGCGATGACCTTTGCCATCGGGGGGCTTGCCCAGTGGATACCCTCGTTCCTGTACCGCGTCCATTCCCTTGATGTGGCAAAGGCAAATATGATGTTCGGTGCGACCACGGTGCTGGCGGGGATACTGGGCACCCTGGCCGGCGGTTGGTTTGGCGACCGCTGGCAAAAAAGGAGCGGCAAAGGGTATCTGCTGATCTCAGGCTGGGGCTTCCTGATCGGTACCCCGTTCGCCGTCTGGGCCATCCTCGCCCCCGGCCTGACCGGCTGTATGTCTGCGATTTTCATTGCCGAGTTTTTTCTTTTTCTCAACACCGGACCGCTCAATACCGTCATCATCAACGTCACCAACCCGGCTGTCCGCGCCATGGCCTTTGCGGTCAACATTTTTTTCATCCACGCCCTGGGTGACGCTGTTTCTCCCTCCATCCTCGGCTGGCTGTCCGACCAGTGGGACCTGCGCAGCGCCTTGCTGATCACCCCTTGTGCCATGGTGCTGGCCGGTATCTTATGTTTCATCTGTGGCAGGTTTGTGGTGCAGGATATGTCTCAGGTTGAGGGATGATGATCAAGGGCCCGGCAACTCTCGCCAGGTATCGGAGTTGGCCCGTCTTTATTGTTTCACGATACCCCCGGTTCAATAACCTTCAGGGGTTACCCATTTAACTGCAAAGGAGCAATAAACATGATGCACTTGAAACTGCTGTTCATTGCCTGCTTCGTCCTATTGCCTCTGCCAAGCCTTGCGGCTGATGACAGCTACAGCTACCCGATCCCGGGATCGTATGAAGCCACCATTCTCGGGACCCCGGCAAGCCTCATGCCCGAGTTTCCTGCTCAGATGCGTTCTCGGCAGCTCGTGCTTGATGTCATCCCGGATCGACAGAGACCGCCGATTTTCTTTTATGACGAGGGGCTGCGCTGCACCTTCGCCTACCAGAAGCAGAAGGCGCCGCTGATCTTTCTGATCGCCGGCGCCGGCTCTAGTGACCGGTCCCCAAAACTTTTGACCATGATGAAGGCCTTCTACCAAGCCGGCTTCCACGTCATCACCCTGCCGTCGCCCTCCCATGCCAATTTTATCGTTTCTGCCTCACAAAATAGCATTCCCGGCGATCTGGCCGATGACGCGGCTGACCTGTACCGAGCGATGGAGACCGCCTGGAAACAGCTAGAGGGTGAGATTGAGGTCTCCTCATTCCAACTTTGCGGCTACAGCCTGGGAGGCAGCCAGGCCGCTTTTGTGGCGAAGCTGGATGAGGAGCGCCGGGTCTTCAACTTCCGTAAGGTGCTCATGATCAACCCCGCGGTAAGCCTCTACAGTTCTGCGACAAGGATCGAGGAGCTCCTGAAACAGATTCCGGGAGGATCCAAGAAGCAAGGCATCTTCTTCAACAAGATGTTGTCCAAGTTCAGCAACTTCTACCGCTATAACAATTTTGTCGCTATCAATGATGATTTTCTCTACTCGATCTATTCGGAGCGTCTTTTCTCCCGCGAGGAAACTGGCGGATTGATCGGACTCACCTATCGTATCAACCTGGCCGGTATGATCTTTGCCTCCGACGTGATGACCAACAGCGGCTATGTCGTGCCGAAGAACCGCGTGTTGAGCCCCACAGATTCCCTTTTCGACTATTTCCTGGTCTCCTCCCACTTGAGCTTCATCGACTATTTCGAGGAGTATTTGTATCCCTACTACCTGAAGCGATGGCCGGGACTTACCAAGCAGGCGTTCATCGACTCCCTGAGCCTCAAGAGCATCGAGGTGTATCTGAAGTCGTCTGATAAGTTCGGCGTGATGACCAACGATAACGACTTCATCCTGAGTAGGGAGGAGCTTGACTACCTGCGCCAGCTCTTCGGCGAGCGGGCCAAGATCTACCCGCGCGGTGGCCATCTGGGCAACCTCGAGTACAAAGAAAACCTGGCCTTCATGGTCGATTTCTTCAAATGATAAGGAAGGTGCCACGATGACTTTTACTCGATACCAATTCTGTCGGACCATCCTTGCTTTGATGATGTCGCTGTATCTTGAGGGGTGCGCCGCGACCAGGGTGAACAATCCAGCCGAGGTGCCGGCGAGGCACTCGATAAGCGAATTCAGAGATCAGAGCTTCGCCGAGGTAGCGGATCCCTGGGAAGGGTTCAACCGGAGTATGTACCGGTTCAACTTTTACTTCGACAAATACCTCTTCCTCCCCGTGGTGAACAGTTACGAGTTCGTCACTCCCACCTTCCTCCAGGAACGTATCTCCGGTTTCTACAACAACCTCGGGGAGATCCGAAATCTCACCAACAGCCTGTTTCAGCTAAAGGGGACGGAGTCCGTGACGACGCTTGGCCGTTTCGTTACGAACAGTACCTTGGGACTTGGCGGCCTGTTCGATCCGGCCACCAGTTTCGGCCTGAAGCGGCACGACGAGGATTTCGGCAAGACCCTTGGCTATTGGGGTACAGGCTCCGGGCCCTACCTGGTGCTGCCGATCTTCGGCCCCTCGTCCTTGCGCGACGCGGGAGGTCTCGCCGTGGACAGCGGCATCACTTACGGGATCTACTCTGCGATCGATCCGTTTGGAAACTCCGATGACGCTTTCGCCATTACCTCGGGGATAACAACCATGAATGCCATCGACATGCGGCATCAGCAGAGTTTCCGCTACTATGAGAGCGGCTATCCCTTCGAGTACTACATGGTCCGCTTCTTCAACCACCAGAAGCGCGAAATTGAGTCCGGCAAACCTCTTCCTGCGGATTGATAACCATGAGCTATCGCAAGATTATTTCAGTTATCAATGAACAGACTTCCTCCACTGTTACCGCCCGCTATGCCATTTCGCTGGCAGCAGCAGGCAATGCTGAACTTGTGCTCTATGCCGCCCCTGACGAGGGGAGTAATGAGGCCGTTCTTCACCATACTGATCGCCATCTGGATCATCTCTTCACGGTCGCCTTTGATCTGGACATCCCTGTGACCCGGATAACCGAAATCGGGAATATCAGCAAACTGTTACCCAAAAGGGTAGAGGTGGAAAAAGCCGATCTCGTATTTTATCCCCTGCTGCCGGATGAACGCTACGGAGCAAACCTGCAGGGGGATGCGGTTCATCTCCTACTCCGGACAATAAGGTCAGACTTGGCAATCATGCGGGTCATTCATATGGCAAAACCACACCCTGGACAGATTCTGATGCCGCTCGGGAAGGTCATAAGCGACAGGGAACGCCGCCTGGTTTTCATCACCGAGCTGGCCAAGAGCTTCCATGCACAGGTCACGCTGTTCCATCTTTCCGCAGAACGAGAAGCAAAGGGGATGCCTGATGACATCACTCATTTCCGGCACCAGCTGCAGCAGCAACACGTTACGGTGCTTGAGCGAAGCGGCAGGGGAAATTTAGGCAAAGCCATCACTGTGGAAGCGATCACCCGCCACAATGATCTGATCGTACTGGGCGCGAGCCAGCGCGGGGTACTGAGGCGATTGTTCTTCGGCAATCCAGCTGGGGATGTCATGTACCAGCCCCCCTGCAACGCCATCCTGTTCCGGGCTGCACACTGAACCACCATGAAAATCCAGGCCCTTTCACACGATGAAGTATTCTCAACCCTGCTGAGCACCCCCCAGGGGATCACGGCAGAAGAGGCAACGCGGCGCCGTAACGAGTATGGAGTGAACGAAATCCATGAGATGCATGGCCGCTCCATGTTTTCGCGCCTTGTATCACAGTTCACCCACTTCCTGGCTCTGTTGCTCTGGTTTGCAGCCGCCCTCTGCTTTCTGTCTGAATACCTCCATCCAGGCGAAGGACTGCTCCGTCTCGGCATTGCAATTCTGGCCGTCATCTTCATCAACGCCATCTTCACCTTCATTCAGGAGTATCGTACCGAAAAGGCGATTGAGGAACTCCGCAAGATGCTCCCATTCCGGGTTGCCGTGATCAGGGGGGGGGGCGAGCTTGAAATCGATGCCGGTGAGATTGTGCCGGGGGACCTGGTGCTGCTTCGGGAAGGGGATAAAGTCCCTGCTGACGCACGGGTCGTGGAGGGGAGCAGACTGACCGTCAATAATTCACTTTTGACCGGCGAATCCGATTCCCGCCTGCTCAGCGATGCTCCCTGCGAGGATGAGCTGCTTGAGAGCGGGAACCTGGTGTTCGCAGGGACTCTCGTGGTGAGTGGTAGCGGCAAGGTTGTTGTCTATGCCACCGGCATGGCGACCGAGTTCGGCAGGATTGCACAGATAACCGGCAGAGTTGTGGAGGAGGTAAGTCCGCTCCATATCGAGATCACCCGGGTTAGCCGCATTGTTGCTATCATTGCAGTCTCCTGCGGCAGTTGTTTTTTTCTGATTGGTGGTTTGGTGGGACGGGGATTCTGGGCCAACTTTCTCTTCGCCATCGGTATCATCATCGCAACAGTGCCTGAAGGACTGCTGCCGACCGTGACCCTTTCACTGGCCATGGGAAGCAGGCGCATGGCTCGCCGGAACGCTCTGGTCAAGAGTCTGAACGCCGTGGAGGCGCTCGGCTCGGTTGACCTGATCTGCACCGACAAGACAGGCACTCTGACTCAAAATCTGATGACCGTTACAAAGCTCTGGAGTCCCGATGACCCTGCCATGGCCAACACGGTTGCCCGTCTCTGCAACAATGTCACCGTGACTCCGGAAGGGGTAAAGGGAGACCCGACCGAGACGGCGCTCTACAACTATGCGGCACTCGAGGGCGCGGTGATAGGTGAACGACTGGCTGAAACTCCGTTCGATGCCGACAGAAAACGGATGGCTACCCTCCACCGGATCGATGACAAGCTGTTTGTCCTCCTCAAAGGGGCAGGCGAAAGCGTGCTGGCGCTCTGTACGTCGCTGAGCAAGGACGGTTCGATTGTTCCGCTGGATGACAACAGCAGAGCCGAACTCTTCGCGCAGCTGCAGACCATGGCCTCCGAGGGGTTGAGGGTGATCGCACTGGCATTCCGGGAAATGGATGAAGTTCCCATGGGAGAGATCCCGGAAGAGGGGCTTACCTTTGCAGGATTCATGGGGCTCCTTGATCCGCCACGTCCTGAAGTGCCGCAGGCCCTCAAGGATTGCCACAGCGCAGGCATCAAGGTCATCATGATTACCGGCGATGCCGGACCCACGGCAGCGGCCATCGCCAGGGAGATAGGACTCATGACCGGAGATCCGGTCATCATCGAGGGGCGTGAGTGCGCCGGCATGCCGGACGAACAGTTACGCGCAGAGCTGAAAAAGGAGAATCTGATCTTCGTTCGCATGTCCCCCCAGAACAAGATGCATGTCGTAAGTCTGCTCATTGAGGAAGGACATCGGGTCGCTGTTACCGGAGATGGCGTCAATGACGCGCCGGCCCTGAAAAAGGCCCATGTCGGCATCGCCATGGGGCTGGCCGGAACCAGCGTTGCCCGCGAAGCTGCGGATATCGTGCTGCTTGACGACAACTTCGCCTCTATCGTCCATGCCATAGAGGAAGGGCGCGCAGTTTTTGAGAACATCCGGAGCTTCATCACCTACATTTTCGCCTCAAATGTTGCAGAACTGATCCCCTTTATCGGCTACATTCTGTTCGGCATACCGCTACCGCTCACCATCATGCAGATACTGGCGGTGGACCTCGGCACCGACATGTTCCCGGCATTGGCCCTCGGCGCAGAGAGACCCTCACCGGATATCATGCAAAGGCCTCCGCGGCCAAAAAACGAGCATCTGCTCACCATGAGAGTGCTGTTAAGGGGATATCTTTATCTGGGGATGTTGGAGGCTCTTGCAGGAATGTGCGCCTACTTCTACGTCATGTACCAGGGGGGCTGGAGCTGGGCTCAGCCGCTGGCAACCACGACAACGCTCTACCTGCAGGCGACCTCGGCCTGTCTCGCCGGCATCATAGCGGCGCAGATCGCCAACGCCTTAGCCTGCCGTTCACCCAGCGTTTCCATCTTCACCCTGGGGATCTTCTCAAATCGACTGGTACTTGCTGGGATCGCCACTGACGTATTGCTGGCTGCGTTCATCATCTATACGCCTCTCGGCAACTCCCTGTTTGCTTCTGCCCCCATTGGTGCGGACGTGTGGCTGCTGCTGATCCCGTTTGCCATCCTGCTCCTTGTTACTGACGAAACGCGCAAATATTTTGTAAAACGTACGGCTCTTCAGCTACAGGCATGAGATTGGACAGCAGATATTTTGAACGTATCATCCTGAAAACGGCATTTGATGGCCGAGTGAGGGGTCGGATGGGTCTAATGCCGGAAGGGAGAAGAGATGATGCCGAATCAAGAAACCGCTGAATTCCTTCCCAGGGGAAACCGTCCACGCGTAATTCGGATCGAGCCTTCGCCCGGAACCATCATCGCTTTGCTACTCCTCATCACCGGTCTATGGGTGCTGAACCGCCTTCTACCTGTGGTTCTGGTAGTCGTGGCGGCCCTCATTATCGTCGGTGCCATAAGCCCCGCTGTTCGATGGCTTGAAGAGCGCCGCATGCGCCGGGAAATGGGGATCGCGATCGTTTTCACCGCGCTTCTGCTGGTCACTGTTCTCTTAATCACCATGACGATTCCATCACTAATAACGCAGGCAACGGACATTCTAAACCAGGAACCCGTTATGAGGGCACACTTGGCGAAATGGTTGGCGGACTCCCAGCTGACCAGGCCTTTGGTGGAACAGCTTAGCAAGGTACACACCGGCGATCTTTTAAAGATAGTCGCCACGAATGCCATTGAGTTCTCCAGTCGCTTCGTCGAGATTTTCGCATATATCCTGAGTTCCGTATTCCTCGCCCTGTACATTATGATTGACCGGGATCGGCTGCGTGGAGGCCTTTTCCTGGTGGTTCCCAGGTCCCACCACATAAGGCTTTCCCGGGTCATGCTGAACCTGGAAACCATCGTCGGTGGTTACATCCGCGGACAGGTGATAACCTGTGCTTTCATGGCCATTTTCGTGTTTATTCTCCTGAAGGCCTGCCAAGTTTCTAACGCCCTGGCAATCGCCGTGTTCGCGGGCGTAGCTGACGTCCTGCCTTACATCGGTGCACTGCTTTCGGTGGGGGCCGCAGTGGTGGCAGCTCTCTCCCGCGGCCCTGCTGTCATTATCCTCGTGCTCGTACTGATGCTCACCTACGAGGAATTCGAAAGCCGTGTGATTGTCCCCCGAATCTATGGCCGTGAGCTGCGCCTTCCGTCGTCAGTGATCCTGTTCTCGCTTTTGACGGGAGGGGTTTTGTTGGGCATTGTCGGGGCGCTTCTTGCACTTCCGGTGGCGGCTGCGGTGCTGATGCTCATTGAGGAACTTCGTGTCGAGCTACCAGGGCAGCAGGAACAGGCAGCAGATGTCGAGATCAGGGAACGCGACGACCGCAGTGAAGAGGAGTATGAGCGACGGGCCGAAGGGATGCCCGCTGAGCAGGCCGCAGCCATCGCCGTTGAGATCTCCACTGATCGTCATAAGGAAGAAAGCATTCTGCCGACGAAGACGGATGCAGCTGGAAGCGAAGAGAAAGGTCAACCCCTGACTTGACTTCTTGACACTGTGGGAGATTCAATACTCAATGAAGATACATAAGCCCTTCTTCATGATTCGCGAGTTCCATCTTGCGGACTGGTTCACCCTGGCAAACGCGGCTTGCGGCACGAGAGCATTGTTTTCCATGCTGACGTACCTGCAAATAAATCAGAAGCCGAGCTGCAAACGACTGATGTTGACGATGAGATTGATCTGGGGGCCAAGCAACATCTAAATGGTGGAGACAGAGCCCCGTCCCTCGCTGATCCCACCCAACTCCCCTCAACATACCCCTCCATATATAGAGGTTCCGCTAAATATGGAGGCCCAGAAATCCTTTCATTCTTAACGGCTGTTCACTCTCGTCAATCTAACCCACTGTTATAAAACAATGAATCAAGCATTATGGGCATTTCAGGTTCTTGGCGTGCCATGTGCTTTATAGTGAATAAGATGACGCCTCTACGAGTAGTAGTTTCCCTGAAGCAGCTGATAAGAAGAGTGTAATTCACCCATAATCCACTCACGAATAACTAAAGGAGACCAGATGAAACTCAGAAATAACAGACTAACTTTTTTCACCATGCTTCTACTCGGCACTGCCGCCTTCCTGGGCGGCTGCGCCACTACCGGAATGGATCGATCCGCCAAAACCTCCAACTCAATACAGGAAGTGGACACCGAGATAAGGAAAATGATTGTTCAGATTGATGTTACCGGTACATCACTCGCCGCCCTTGTCTCTCCAGGAAACCCCGACCTTAAAAAATCCTTCGACTCCTATTCAGACAATCTCGTCAAGCTTGATAAAGAGGGGAAAAAGGTGCTCAAACGAGTGGATGAAATGAAGTCACGAAGCACAGAGTATTTTGCAGAGTGGGAAAAGCAGGGGGATGCTTTTACAAATCCAGAGATCCGTGCGCTCAGCGAAGAGCGACGCAACAACTTGGCCAATACCTATGCGAAGGTACCTACAGCTGGTGTAGGGATTAAAGGTGCATACCATGCGTATCTGACTGACCTGAAGGAAATTCAGCTGTACCTCTCTAACGACCTGACCGCTAAAGGGATTGAAGGCATTGCTCCCGTCGCCAATAAATCGATCCAGGACAGGGATGCTTTAAAAGAATCCCTCACGCCGGTAATAAGCGCATTAGATGAAATAAAAGCAGAATTATATACCAAGAAGAAATAGTTGATAAAGCGTAACTCTCTGAGAGAAGAAAATTTACACTAAACAGAAAAGGAGACACATCATGCTGAAACTTCATCGCATTATGAAATTCATGGCCTGCTTCGTACTGATAATCGCATTAGCGGGGTGCGCAGCCACGCAAAAACACGAAAGCACAGGCCAGTACGTCGATGACTCTGTCATCACAACCAAGGTAAAGGCTGCAATCTTTAACGAACCAAATCTGAAAACATTGCAGATCAATGTCAAGACCTACAAAGGGGTGGTTCAGTTAAGCGGCTTTGTTGATTCGGCGCAGAGCGTTACAAAGGCAGGAGAGGTTGCCCGACGCGTTGACAATGTCATATCAGTGGAAAATGACCTGGTTGTAAAATAGCCAGGGTAATCAGGTGAATTTATGGCCCGCTCCGGCGGGTTTTACCGATTCTCTCAGATCTTTAACAAGGTGTTGAAACGTCACTACCAGCGGTCAATAATAGGAGGATGTTATGCTTTGGACAATCAGTATGATCCTGATAGTGCTGTGGCTGTTAGGTTTGGTTACTTCATATACCATGGGCGGGCTGATCCATATTCTGCTCGTAATAGCCATAATAGTGGTGTTGATACGCTTCATTCAAGGGCGGAAGGTCCTGTAGGCGATTAAGGAGGCAAACGAATAATGAAGGGAACTTTGCGAAGCTCTATTATTTTTGGGATGCTCGCTGCAATGCTCATGACTGCATGTGCCACGACAAACCTCACCTCGGCCTGGAAGGACCCTTCTTATAAAGGGGAGCCCAGGAAGATCATGGTCATTGGTGTAACCAAGAAGCTGGCAAACAAAAGAATTTTCGAGGACGAATTTGTCCGGCAGTTCAAGGCCCGGGGGACAAATGCCGTTGCAAGCTATACCGTTATGCCCGATGAGAAGCAGCTTGATCATTCGGTCATCGCTGCGAAGATGAAGGAGCAGGGCGCCGATACGGTGCTTATTTCGAGGCTGGTGAGCAGAAAGACCGTGCAGTTCTATGTTCCGGGGACTGTTTATTACCCTCCGACCAATTACGTCAACTGGCACGACTATTACGGGTATAGCTCACAGGCAGTGTACACCCCAGGTTATATGGCCGAGGACGAATACGCGATCATTGAAACCAACCTGTATGACGCAAGGAACGACAAGTTGATCTGGGCCGCTGCGTCCGAAACCGAAATAATGGGTTCTGATCAGAGTCAAATTAAATCCTTTATCGGTGTCATGGTAAACGCCATGGCTGATAAGAAATTACTGAAGTAGCAGTTATAGATAACCAGAGAGAGGAATGGATCGATCTCCATTCGGGATAAAAGCTTCCCCGTTGGAGCAGCCGGATTGAAAATCAGTGGTACGGAAGTTGAAATCCGAACCAGGCAAGCCCAATACCTACGGCGAAGCCACTGAATATTATACTCCACTGGCGGGAGAGCCATTACACACTCTTTCATGGGCAAATCTGTAGACCTCTCTGCTCAGGATCTAGCTCGGGAGACCGCGCTGAGTGTTTCCGGAATTTCGAACTGTATCTCGGCTACCCTGTACGTAATGATCGCGATCGTCACGCTCGTCGGCGTCGCGATCCTGACCGGGGTGACTCGTACCCGCACTAAAGACTGATCCAGGTCACCATATGAGCTAAGTATGGACAAGCATAGATCACTACTTATCGTCTTCATGACAACATTGGTTGTCTCTGGATGTGCCGCATTTTTGCCACGCTCCTCTTTTGTTACAAAATCGCCATGGAAGTCATATAGTGAAGTCGTTTGTGCATATGACAAAGTGGTTTCAAATAGATCAACGGTAATTGAGATAAGGAAACTTGGATTCGACATCTATTCGACTCCAAATTTGAAGATACTCAGCTATGTAGATATTGCCCTGGCAACGCAGACGCTGAAAAAGGAAGAAGTAAGCAATGGGATTGTCGCATGTCTCAGGGCTCAAAGCATGTGTAACGGCTATGTATTCGAGCCGCAGGTTGTCAATAGCAATCGTTATGGGAACTTCTGGATGGATACATTTAAATTCAAGCGAAAGACCAAAGAGTCGGGGTGGAAATACAAAGCAACCTTTCTGATAGTTGATGCTGTTGTTGTCGATAAGTTCTGGAGTGGTGAGCCTAAGATTGATCAGTACAAGGAAGAAGTAAACCCGCTGGGGCCCTTGCAGGAATTAGGCAATATAATCTCCGTACCTAAAATCAGCCCTTAGTGTGGGAGACCGGAAAACAGTCAGTGGGATCTGTCATGTTTAACATGACTGCCAAAGGTTTACTCACTAAAGACCCGTCCCGACTAACCGCTGGAGCGTCACCTGCTTCATTTTCCCATCCTCACGACAATCTGATGCTTAACCAGTCCCCGTTCCAGTGGGATCACGCCTCCAGTCAGGCGCTTGCCATCCATCTCCACCCAAGTGACACCACGCTCGCAGCCGTCCGGATTCTCCACTTGGATCGCGTACATCGTTTCACCGTGCCGATAGCGGATGCTGAAGCCCGGCCACGACCCGGGGATGACCGGATTTACCCGCATCAGGTTTTCACGCACCTCCAGGCCCAGGACCTCTTCAACCCAGGCCCGATACATCCATGCAGCCGACCCGGTGTACCAGGACCACCCCCCCCGGCCGATCCGGTCGGGCAACCGGTAGACGTCGGCCGCGACCACGTAGGGCTCAACTCCATAGTGCCAGACTGCTTCCGCATCGCGGGCATGCTCGATCGGATTGAGCATGCGCAGTAGCTGCATCGTCCGTTCTCCATCTCCTTTGCGGGCCATTGCCATGGCCATCCAGAGGGCGGCGTGGGTGTACTGACCGCCGTTCTCCCGCACCCCCGGTGGGTACCCCTTGATGTAGCCGGGCGAGGGTTTCGATTTGTCGAAGGGGGGCTCGAAGAGCAGCACCAGACCCTCATCTTCGCAGACAAGATGGTTCCAGGCCGACTCCAGGGCCTGATCCGCGCGCTTGGGATCAGCGGCACCGGAAAGCCAGGCCCACGATTGAGGCAGGGAGTCGATCCTCGCTTCCCTGTTTACCGCTGAGCCGAGTGGTGAGCCATCATCGAAGGTTCCTCGCAGATACCACTCCCCGTCCCAGGCGGCCAGCTCGACCCTCTGGATCAGGGCATATCTCTCATTTTGATAGGTTAGTTCCAGCTCCGGCTGTTGCAGCAGGTTTGAGAGTTCAGCCATCCCCTGTAACAGATCACACAGGAACCAGGCGAGCCATACGCTCTCGCCTTTCCCTCCGGCACCCACCAGGTTCATCCCGTCGTTCCAATCACCTGTCCCCATCAAGGGGAGGCCATGGGGCCCGATTGTCAGGCCGCATCTAACAGCGCGCCGGCAGTGCTCAAAGAGTGTGGCTCGTTCAAAAGTGATCTCTGGTGTGGAGAATACCTCGTGCTGATCATCTGCCAGCAGGGGAGCGTTGAGAAAGGGGATCTCTGCCTGCAGGATGTCGGTATCGCCGGTTGTACGGACGTACTGAGCGACCACATACGGGAGCCAGAGCAGATCGTCGGAAATGCGCGAGCGGATCCCGGCACCGGCAGGTTCATGCCACCAATGCTGGACATCCCCCTCCTTGAACTGCCGACTGGCAGCCAGCAGGATCTGATCGCGCGCCAGTTCAGGCCTGGCGTACAGGAACGCCATGACGTCCTGCAACTGATCGCGAAACCCGAAGGCGCCGCCGGACTGGTAAAAAGCTGAGCGACCCCAGATGCGGCAACTTAAGGACTGGTACTGAAGCCAGCGGTTGATCAGGAGGTCGGCGGCCAGTTCGGGGGTGTGAACCTCAATCGTGCCGAGCAGCGCATCCCACCAGGCCCTGGTCTGATCGAATGCGTTCTCCAGCGACTGCTCCTCACGGAAACTGAGCACCAGTTCCCGGGCCTCTGCTACGGACCCGGCCTGCCCCAGCATGCAGGTGATATCACGTCGCTCGCCCGGAGCCATCTCCAGGGTAACCATGAGTGCAGCGCACGGGTCCATCCCCGCCCCGGTCCGTTGTGACAGACGGGTAAGTTCCATGGCTGCCGGGTTGGCAAGCGAGCGGTTGCGGCCGATAAAGGCGGTGCGGTCTCCGCCGTATGAGTCAATCTGGGGGGTCATGGCCACAAAGGCGACACGCTCTCCATACTCCGGGTGGTAGCGGTTTTGCGCCAGCAGGACCTGGGCTTCGTCATCCCAGTTGGTTATGACATGCATCTGGGAGGTTTCGCGATTCTCCCCCAGGGTCAATTCCACATAATAGGTTACCGAGAGCCTCCGCCTCCGAGAGGAGCCGTTGGTGAGCCGCAGCCGCTGCAGTTTGATCGGTACCCCACTACTGCCATCCGTCGGGACGAAGATGGTCAACTCCTGTTCGATTCCGTTACTGTTATGCTCGAAGACCGTATAGCCCGCTCCGTGTCGGGCCCGATAGGCGCTATCCTCACGGATTGGCGCCGCGGTCGGCGACCAGAAGACACCGCTCTCTTCGTCGCGAATGTACAGCGCCTCCGAAGACGGGTCCAGCACCGGGTCGTTCGACCAGCCGGTCAGACGATTGCGCTGGCTATTGCCATACCAGGTAAAGCCGGACCCGGTTTCGCTGACCATGACCCCGAAGGAAGGGTTTGAGATGACATTCACCCAGGGCGCCGGGGTGTTTGTGTCGGGGCCGAGATAGATCGCGTATTCCCGCCCATCCGGGGTAAAGCCACCAAGGCTGTTGAAATAATTCAACTCCATGAAGGGGAGCGGGGTCGAGGGCTCCCGTGGAGCACGTTTTCGGGCCAGCGTTTCCAGCAATTCGGGTGCCTCCACTGGTGCACCCAGTTGCTGGGGGAGTGTGCCGCGTGCCGCCACCAGCACTACGCCGGCTGCTGCCTTGAGGAGCTTCAGATCCTCCTCCGGGATCTGCGTCGTGCTCTTCAGGAAGATCCCGCCCGGTTGGTCAGTGCCGTTAAGCAGGGTATGTGCCTGAATAAGACTTTCCAGTCGTTCCTGAAGCGGACGGTCATAGCTTCCTGCCTCCTCATTGATGATAACCAAATCGGTCGAGAATCCCTGCATCCGCCAAGAGTTGTGGGCCTGGAGCATCTGGCGGACCAGGCCGATCTCTCGCGCCTCACCAATGGTAACCAGGGCTATCGGCAGGTCGCCCGAGATGCCGTAGGGCCACAATCCTGCCTGGCCCTTGAAATTGTCTTCCAGAAGTTCGGAGGGTGCACGAAGCAGGGGGTTGGGAAACAGCAGGTGACTTGCCAGTTGCTGGAATCGCCGTGCTTCGTCAGGCTGGATGTGCATCATTTGCAACTGCAGTTGGGTCGAGCGCCAGGCAAATTCCATCGCCCGATCGATCTCATGGGGGTCGCTGTATTTATCCATCAGCAGCAGGACCTGCTCACGGGCCCCCCCGGCAGCGAGCACCAGGGAAACCTGAGCGCGCTGGCCCGGCTCCAGAACCAGAGTCCGCCGCAGGCTTAAGCTGGGATCCAGGACAAAACCCTGGCCGTTGCCGAGTTCTTGCACTGCCCCCATCGGATTGGCGAGGGTTCGGCCGCGACCGATGAAACGGCCCCGGTCGGTTTCAAACTGCCACCCTTTTTCATGCAAACCATCAACAGCTGCGTTCTGAAGAGTCAAGCGGTGGGCCACAAACAAAGGGGGGTCGTTTTCACCCCGCTGTCGCCGGTAGGCGATGAGTGCTTGCTGGTCAGGGAGCGCTTCTGTCTGGATGAACAGTTTGTTGAAGGCCGGATGCTGGCGGTCCGCATTGTGGGGCGCCATGGAGAGTTCGACGTAGCTGGTGAGGTTGAGACGGCGGACGCGGGTGGAGCGATTGACCAGGGTAATCCGGCGTAGCTCCACATCATCTTCCGGTGAGACGATGACCTCTGTTTGGCTATGCAGCCCGTTGTCGTCACGCCGGAACACGGCCCGGTCAAGGGCAAAGTCTACAGAATACCCTTCAAGCTTCCCGCAGACAGGATGCCAGGTGTTGGACCAGAGACGATCCTGATCCAGCTCATGGATGTAGCAGAAGGTTCCCCGGCTATCACAGGTCAGATCCGACCGCCAGCGCGTAAGTTCCTGCGCCCCCCACTGACTGTAGCCGCCACCACTGTTGGTGACCATCAAACCATAGCGACCGTTGCTGAGCAGCAGACTTTGGGGAATGGCGGTATGGGGAGTGGTAAAGGTTCTTTCAGCCGGTGCAGCCAGGTCTACGCCCATCAAATCGGGCTTACTCTGCCGGGTCGAGATAAGATGCAACGGCGGGAGGGTCGGGATCCGCTCCTGAAGGAGCGACTCAAAGGCACGCACCCGTGGATCACGGTGGAAACGGCGCGGGAAGGGGTTGCCATGGAGGAAGTTGGTCAATGCCAGAAAAGCCATCCCTTGGTGATGTGCCATATACGCCTCGATAATCACCCCGCGCCTCCCCTCACGCTGCGTTTGCCGGCTGAAATCAATGGCCTCGTAATAACCGTAATCAGCAAGCAGGCCCATCCCGGCCAGTTGTTTAAGATTCTGAACGGTCTCACTCGGCGCCACGTTCAGTGCCAGCAGGGTGGCATACGGAGCGACGACCAGCTCTTCCTCCAGGCCGCGTTTCAAACCGAGTGCCGGCACGCCGAAGGCCTTGTACTGATACGTCTTGTTGAGGTCCATATTGGCAAAAGCGGACTCGGAAATCCCCCATGGCACGCGCCGAGTGCGGCCGTAGGCGATCTGTACCGACACTGCTTCCCGGGCCGCCTTGTCCAGGAGCGAATTGCCGTAGGAGTACTGAAACAGTAGCGGCATCAGGTATTCAAACATGGTCCCGGTCCAGCTGAGAAGCACCCGCTGCCGGCCGATTGCGCCGTAGGGGCGGCTCATTGAAAACCAGTGTTCCAGTGGGACGTCTCCCCGGGCTATGGCGACGAAACTGCCGAGTCGCGCCTCACTGGCCAGGAGATCGTAACTGGAAACATCCAGACGACCCGAGGAAACGTTGTAGCCAATGGCGAACAGTTTGCGCTTGGGCGCATAGAGAAATCGCATGTCCAGCTCTGCGGAGAGCTTGCGGACATCCTCAATGAGGCGCGTCCCCATTCCCATCGTTTCGCCGGCCAGCCATTGGGCAGTTGTAAATGCCTCGATAACGCGGTCGAGCCATGCAGTGAGTGGGGATGGGGCAGGGGATATTTCACCTTGGATCGCGGTGAGAATCGGTATTGAGTTTGCCTGGCCATGGGCAAGATCGTGCAGCGAAGGTGCACGGGAAAGATCCTGGCGAATTGCGAGCAGAGCTTCCGGGCCAAGTGGGGCAAGCTCCTCCAAGCTCTTTTCAGCGAGGATTTCGATCCAGGTGAAATAGCGATCCGTTATTCCTGTCCAGGCTGTCACCTGCCCCTCCAGCTCAATGGCCCAGGGGGTGACTCCCGCAGCATCTAAAGCAGAGCAGACAGTTATCGCCATCCGGCGCTGCAGGCGAATCAGCTCGACTATGCTGGATGGGGGAGCGTTCCACTCTCGTATGAGCGGTTCAAGGGTCCTATGACAATAGCCGGTAATCCCTTCCTGAGTCATGGACTGTTTCAGGATTTCCCCGGTGTCAGCCAGGCCGGCAAAGGCCTTAACATCAAGGAGGGGGGCGTGGATCATCTCGTCAATCCCTTGCTCCAGCGCCCACAGGGCTCCCAGCAGGTTTCCGCTGTCAACGGCGGAGACGTAGCGAGGCTCTAAAGGAACCAGGGTCTGGATATCGTACCAGTTCAGGAGATGCCCTTCATATCGCTCCAGACGGCCAATGGTTTCCATGGTGCGGGTAAGTCTTTCAATAACCTGGTTTATTGACAGGTAGCCTGAATCATGGGCGCCCAGTGCGCTGGCCATCCAGAGGCCGATGTTGGTCGGACTGGTTCGCATGGCCAGGCGGTTCTGATGGGAGACCTGGTAGTTGTCGGGCGGCAACCACGAGGTTTCATCGCTGACAAATGCCGAGAAATAGCACCAGGTCCGCCGGGCGACCTGCCTTAAGAAGCGGCGGTCCGTTTCCGTCATCGATCGTGCCGGCTGCTCCAGGGCAGGTCGCAGGTTCAAAAGCCAGCCGAGCAGGGGGGAGAGAAACCAGAGGACGAGCCAGGGTGCGGCCTGTGTCAGGCTGGCCGGCATGACGAGCCAGATCCCCCACCCAACGACCCCGCTGAAGATGCTCCCGAGGGCCAGGCTTGCGACGAAGAGCGGTTGCTGGCGGGCAGTGCTCCAATGGGTTGCCTGGGCTGTCCACTCCAGCAGGTTGCGCCGGGAGATGAAGCGCCGGTACCAGACCCGGGCAATGGCATCCAGGTTCACCGTTGCCTGGTGCGGGAGCAGCGCGGCATCGGCGGTAGCCCGGAGCAAGTCGTGCAACAGCTTCGAGGGGGTGAAGTACTTCATTCCCTTGCGGGTGGTGGCCATGGTTAAGGGGTTTGCCAAGGGGTGAAAGAGCAGCTGCATGCCAACCACCAGCGCAGCGATCCCGCTAATTTTCGGGGAGACGAACCAGGAGGCCAGCAGCAGGCCCACGCTGGTGGAAGGCAACAGGCTGCGTCGCAGGTTGTCGAGGATCTTCCAGCGGCTCAGCAGGGAGAGCGGATTTGGTCCCCGACCCCCTGCAGCTTGTGGAACACGCGGGAAGATCCACCCCGCGATCTGCCAGTCCCCCCGAACCCAGCGATGGGCCCGGCTGCTGTAACTCTGGTAACCTTGAGGGAATTCATCAAAAAGCTCAATATCGCTGGCCAGCCCCACTCTGACATGCGCCCCTTCGATCAGGTCGTGGCTCAGCACCCACTCTTCAGGGAATCGTCCCGACAGCACGCGGCTGAAGGCGCGGACATCGTAGATCCCCTTGCCATGGTACGATCCTTCACCGCTCAAGTCCTGATAGACATCGGAGACCGCCTGGGTATAAGGGTCGATGCCGACCGCATCGGCGAAGAGCCGGCTGAAGGTCGAGACGCTCGAGCTCTGCAGGGTCGGGCTCACCCGCGGCTGGATGATGGTGTACGAGCCTGCCATGATGCGACCGTCCGCATCGAAGCGGGGCTGATTGAGGGGGTGCGCCAGGGTCTCAACCATCCTGCGGGCTGATGAGTGCGGCAACTGGGTATCGCTGTCCAGCGTGATGATGAAGCGGATATCCGCCAGCTGATCCGGGTTGCCGACGTAAACCAGGCGTGCCGCGTTCTCTGACCGCGTCCCGTCGATCAGGCGGTTCAGCTCCTCAAGCTTGCCTCGTTTACGCTCCCAGCCGATGAACTTCTGCTCGGATTCGCTCCAGGTGCGCTCCCGGTGGAACAGGAAAAAGCGCTCGCCTCCATGGCACTGGTTGAGCTCTGCCAGGCATTCACATGCGGTCTGGAGCAGCTGGCTGTCATCTTCGGCCGTAAGCGTGGCTGAATCGGTGTAATCCGAGAAGAGGCTGAAGAGCAGATTTGCTTCCTTGTTGGCCAGGTAGCGGATCTCAAGCTTCTCCACCTCGGCTCGTACCGTACCCTCGTTGGTCAGCATCATCGGCACGACCACCAGGGTGCGGAATGCGTCGGGAATACCCGAATCCTCGAAATCCATTTTGGGCAAGGGACGGGGTGGCAGGAGTCGCGTGATCAGGTAATTTACGGTCTCGATCGCCAGCTGGCTGACCGGAATCAGCAGGAGCAGCAGCAGTCCAAAGAAGGTGGCTGGCGACGGCTCAACCGGGCCAAAGGCGGCGATAAGGAAAAAAACCAGCGAGGAGAAACCCACGATGCCAGAGGCGTAGACGGCAGCGTGGTGGCGATAGATCCATTCCAGAGTGCGGTAACGACGAGCTTCACGGCATGAGAGCAGACGGGCAAGCTCAGCCCGTCCATCCCCGACAAGCCATGTGCCGACGTGACTGCGACGTTCATCGACCGTTGCTTCACGTCCTGCCTGCGTCGCCAGCTTGATGACGCGCTCCGCGACATGTTCCTCGCTCAGTCCCGAAGCGCGGCCGAGTTCTTCAATCGTCCTATGGCAACGGTCGCGGCTGGCGAAATCCATATTCGGATAGATCCCTGACGGATCGAAGCGCAGCATCTGCTCCACTCGGCTGAGCTTTTCGTAGACTTCCCGCCAGTCCAGCAGAGCCAGCTGGCGCAGACTGGTAAAGGCATTGCCACAGGACAACTGTTCCCTGGTCTGCCGGTTCTGCTCACGCAGAGTGAGATCGTGCAGGGTTGTTGTGAGAGTTCGCTCAAGCCAGCTCTTGACCGGCGCCAATGCCGCCGCCTCATCGTAGAGCAGTCCTATCAGCTGCGCACCGAAATAAGGAGTGGGGTACGGCTCAGCTTTCGCAAGTTCTGCCAGGGTCGCGAAGAGTTGGTTGGCATCGCGGCGATTTGCGGCGATCAGCCGGTTCGCCCAGAAGTCGGCCAACTGCCGTTCGCGCAGATTAGTCAGAGCAGTTACAGCGAGATTCTGGATGCTTTCGATAAGCGCGATGCGCAGCATCTGGGGGATGGCCCAGAGTTCGCCGATCGACAGCGTGCGCACGGATTGGTAGGAGTCGACAAACGCCAGAATATTCTCCCGGTCCAGGAGCAGTTCCGTATGGGAAACAAGAGCCTTGGCCAGACCGTAAATGCACGGCAGCCCCCGGTAGGGATCAGAGGCCAGTGTGGGCAATTGCTGGTAAAAGCGCCGGGGAAGGTTCAGGAGGACATCGCGGGTGTTCCCCTCAAGGATGTAATCATTATCCAGGATCCAGTCGGCGGCGGGCGTGACTTTCTGTTCCAGGCGGCTCGCTGCAGTGAGATCCGCGCAGACCTGACGGACCCATTGACGGGACTGTCTGAGACGCTTGAGCAGTTCGGCATTGCGCTGCGGTCTCGGATCTATCTGCTGCTCCCTTGCATGGCGTTGGGCATGCTCCTGGAGCTGTGCCAGTGAGAGCTTTACCTCGGGGACTCTTGCCTCTACCCGCCGCTCTCGCTTGGGATACATGACGAACAGAGCTGGAGGAATATCACTGATTTCACGCAGCAGAGCCACCGGACGCTGTAAAGATTCGACCGGAGCCTGGAGGATGAGCACGGACTCCCCGGACACGAGCCAGCGGGCGTGATCACGCATGATCCCCGGCTCAACACCATACCTGGAGCGTCGGAACCAAAGTGTAGCTGCCAGAACCCCGATTGAGGTACCTGTCAGGATCAACGTCAGGGGATTGAAAATGTTCCAGACTGAAAGCAGCTTCAGCCAATGAAGGAGCAGAGCGCCCAATCCGGTAATCCCTCCGAACAGACAGGCAGCCAGAGTTACCCTGAGGGCACGGCGCCAGAGGAATGGGTCTTGAACATGAACCTCTCCGTCCATCCCCTTATTTACCAGGGCGGTGCGGCTGAAGCCTTGCCGCGCCAGTTCCCGGAGAGCTCTTTGGGCTTCATCTTGTTTTGCGAAGTAACCAATTAAAATGCCAACGCCCACTATCTGTCCTTTCTCACTACGTAGTCTGAGTATCCATCCGTGGTGAAGCTACTTGCTTTGATATCATCATGTCTCAAATCCTGACTCTGCCTCCCCGTCCGATTCGTTTGGTTTGCGCTCCAGTTCCGCAATGACCTGGGTACCAAGCAGCAGGATTACTACTACGACCTCTATACTGAGGAGGGCCACCACCGTTATGGCGATCGAACCGTAAATGACATTAACCATTGAAATGGCGGCGTAATACCAGATCAACACCCGGCGCGTGATTTCCCATAATAACGCGCCGGTTAGGCAACAGCGCCGGATAACAGGAGACCCTGGTTGCGCATGAATCCGCGCAACACCCGCAGCAGGAAACCGAAGAGACGATCTGTCATCAGAAATATATTTCGTCGTTTGTCCATCATTGGATAAAAAAATCCACCACTGCAACAGTTGCGGGACAACAGCCAGGTCAGACATGGAAATCCTTGTCGGGCTGGATGGCAGGTAAGTTTGAATGCAGTTCTCAGATACCGGTCATCTCCTGAATCTTCAGCTCGAGATCATCGACATTGATCCTCATGACCTCGTTATCAGGTTGCTCGGCACGAAGCACTCCTTCCTCAACCAATTTAAGGATCAACGACTTTTCCAGAGAGTATTTCGCTGCAGCTTCTTCAAGAGTGTACCAAGTTTTTCCAAGTGACATGACTGTGCTCCTATAAATGGGATCTGTTGTCGGTATTGCACGGCGCATTTCGCCGCGCGTGACGCGCGAAAAACTGGGCAGGGAAGCGATGAGCAGGTTCATCCGCAGGGTGCCTTCATATACATAATTACAGTATTTCAGTGGCGACTATCATAGCAATTGCGAGCAGAATATGAATGAGACCACACATGGCATACGCAACAACCACACCTGACAGCCAGAGCAGTATCAGTGCCACGCAGATTGTCCAGAGCATATATCCTCCCGATCTAACCTCCCGATCTAACGGCGGCTTTCATAAGCGTTAGCCACTTCTGTTCGAACAGCCTGTTAAACGTCTGAAAGATCTAAAAAAACCCGCCGGAGCGGGTCTTTAAATCACCTGAGGTTCCCCAGCTTTTTTACGACAAGGATGTTTGTTACTCGAATCTCCTAATTGAAGAAATATCTGACACCGAAGGTTGCTGATAAACTGGTTGGGTCGAAATTACCCTGTTTTCCGGATGGACCTTTGATATCGGCATCCGGAGCAACGACAACCTTTGCCTCTGCGGTCAGAGCCAACTGCTTCATGATGAAGTAGTCAATGCCTCCACTGAAATGGACTCCGACTGTTGTGTCAACTTCGCGTCCGTGTTCGGCATCAGTCATAAGGATGTCAAGGCCGGCCCCCAGATAGGGAACCAGTTGAGGCTGGTTGATTACGAAACGATACTGTGCGCCCAGTGTGACATTGGTTACGCCGAAATCGCCGAAGTCTGAGTCGAACA
Source organism: Geobacteraceae bacterium (assembly GCA_043725245.1). Classification (GTDB taxonomy): domain Bacteria; phylum Desulfobacterota; class Desulfuromonadia; order Geobacterales; family DSM-12255; genus Geoanaerobacter. Next base: position 25,407 of record JAYSLX010000224.1, read on the forward strand.
TGCTGCGGGTTATGTCGATCTCAGCTGCGAAGTTGTTATCTATTCCGTAGATAAAGCCGCCTCCACCTATAAAACCGGCATCGGTTTCATTTTTGTAGGGACCAATGTCGTTGTCGGAAGGAATCACCACACCGATTTTGCCGGTTACACCTATTTTCCCTTTAATACTCTCGGCAATCGCGGTGCCGGTTACCAGTGAAAATGTTGCTGCTGCGCAGACAAGGATAAGAAGCTTTTTCATGACTTGTTTTCTCCATTTATATTTTGGATTAGGACTACTCTATGGTCATCCGGTTCTTTACACCCTTCACACCGTTTATGTCGGTAACGAGTTTGGTGACCAGGTTCTTTTCAGCTGCATTCTTGGCCTTGCCGCCCACCGTAACCACGCCGCGCTTTGTCTTGACCGTTGTGTTGAGGACACTCGTCGAACGATGGTTCAGCAACGTCATGTTTACCTGTGCGCTGATGGAAGCGTCATCGATCTTTTCACCCATTGTTCTAGGTGCCTTTTTCGAAGTCTTAGACACGGTCATCTCATTTTTGACATCTTTGACCCCTTCGACATACCTGGCGTATCCAGTCGTCAAGTCCTTTTGTGCCTGGCTGGCAGCATCGCCTCGCAGGGTCACGATACCGTCTTTGACGTCAACCTCGGTAGTGCCGGCGCTCACGCTACGATGAAACAAGAGCGCGACTTTCACTTTATCACGCAGCCACGCATCAGAGTTTGCGGAGGGGGGGGCACCTTTGACTTCCAGTCTGTTATCCACACTCTTGACTCCGGGGAGGCCTGTTACCGTCTCTTGGGCCAATGATTTGTGGAAGTTTTCGTTGACGATTCCCGTTAAGGTGACAGCACCGTCACTGGACTCTATTTTGATGTCATCACCCTGAAGGTAGGTTTTGAACACATACGACTGTTTGGCAGATGATTCGATGCGGCTGTCCATATTCGCAGCTTGCACCGGCACGTTGAACAGAAGCAGTGCCACCGCTGCCAGCATTATGGATATGGAATAGAGTGCTTTCATCGGACATTCTCCTTTTGTTGGTGTTTGCTATTTCTTCATAATTTTCTTTGTATGTTTTTTCTCACCCGGTTTCATGGGCATCAATTTCTTCATTTTCTTAAATTGTTCGTCAGTCAACATGGTCCGCATTTCTTTCATGGACTTGAGCATTTCCAGATGATGGGCTGTTTTAATCTCTGCAATTTTTTTAACAGCAGTGCCGGCCTTCTCCAGGTCAAAATCTTTCACTTCCATGATTTCAACAAGTTCTATCTCTGCAATCTTCAGGTCAGCCTTGCTTCGGGCCTGTTTTTTTTGCATGTCGCGTTGAATGGGCTTCATTTTCTCCATCTGGTCATCGGTAAGACCTATCTTATCTGCATGTTCGGTGCACATCCCCATCATGTCGCCCATCTTGTCCATATGTTCCATTTCCGACATCTGCCCATGTCCTGCCTTATGCTGATTCATGGACATATCCATTGTTTGTGAAAAAGTTGGTTCAGGCAGGCTGAAGGCCATCAGAACCACCGCTGCCGCTGTTATGGTTACAGAATGTATCGCTTTCATCGAATCTCCTCCTTTATTGTTGTTGGTATTGATTTCCGAAGTCAATTAAACGAAAGATCCCATGGCCTTCGGAGTCATGCTTGTGGTGAATCATGCACTCGCAGCCGGGTGCCCAAGGAGACGCCGGTGCATGATGCAGGGCTCTGATTACTTTCCCAAAACCTTCTTAACCTGACCGATCTTTTCCTGAACTTTACCGGCTATCTTTTCACCGGTCCCTTGAGCTTCCAACTTCGGATTATCGGTTATTTTCCCGGCGAACTGCTTGACCGTACCCTTCACTTCGTGAAACTTGCCTTCTACCTGGTCCTTCGAACTTGATTTCATGGTATTTCTCCTTTAGCTCTTGGATTTGACTGCGACCGTTTGCACAAACTCTTCTGTCCCTGGTCGAGCCCTCTCGTTACCTCCTTGCCGGGTCTGAAGGGGAGGGGAGCTCTCAGAATCTGAATCCGAGATTGGCGGTTGTAATAAAGCCGTCCAACTTTATGTCCTGGCCGCCGAATGAAGGCTCGGCCCAGAGGTATTTACCTTCAAGACCCGCAAAAATGTTGCTTGTGAAATTAATGTTGAAGCCTGCTCCGGCGTGTAATCCATAGGTGACTTTTGTGGACCCGTGGAAGTTACCGGTATTTCCCTCCACGTCCAGATCAGTGATGTAGGCCCCGATACCGAACAAGCCGTACGGCTCGAACGGCCCGAGCGGAAGAAACACTTTTCCGGTTGCGATCACCGGTACGACTTTCAGCTTCGATTCACCGCGTTGTGCCACCGGGGACCCCTTGCTCTCAAAGTAGCCGGCTCCCAGTTCCACGGCTAAAATGGGAAGGAAGTAATGGCCTAATGCAACCTCGCCGGCGAATCCGGTCTTACTGTCCAGATGAGTCCTGTTGCCTGCGTTGAAATTATCAAGGTCGAAAGATTTGCTGGGTGAATAGATTCCACCCTTGAGCAGCACGTAGTTAGCTGGCTTCTCATCCTCCGCGGATGCCGGTGAGGTGATACCGATCAAAGCTACTGCGAGAGCCAGAAACAGAAAAATTGTCTTTTTCATAATTTCTCCTTTGTGATGATAGGTTTCTTCGCTGCGAAATATCCCGAACATTGAAATTATCCTGCCTGTTTTCCCATAGCTTACCTCCCCATAGAATGGCTCAAATTGAGCAGCAAGCACGACATTGCTCATGTACTGTCAATAAGGTACATGGCAACTAATGTGCCAGAGAAAACTTGCTGGTGTTGCGCGTGCAAAAGGCTGATTGTAAAGGATAAAAAGGAGAGGGATCCTGCGTAGCGGGGGAAAAGCCGTCACCGAAATCCGTCATGTCTAACATAACTGCCATATATGGCGGATTATGTTGAGAAAAACAATTGTGTGACTTCGAATTATGAGGCTGAAGAGTATGAGGAACAAATTACCTTCAGTCTCAATACCATATTTCCATCTATTATTGACGGACAATGGCGTATTTCCGCATCCGGGCGCGAAGAGTGCTGGCATTGAGACCAAGAAGAATTGCCGCTCCGTTTTTCCCCTCGATCCGCCAACCGGTTTTCTTGAGCACCTGGAGGATGTGCTCCTGTTCCAACTCGACAAGGGCTTTGGTTTCTTCCCCTTCCAATCCCTCTGACTTGCGGGACGTATCGAACCGGTCCAATATCTGCAATGCGCTTCCCTGGCTGGTGATTACCGCCCGCTCGACTACACTTTCCAGCTCCCGCACATTGCCGGGCCAGTGGTATTCCTGAAGGGCATTCAGGGTCTCTTTTGTCACGGTCACTATCTTCTTGCCGATTTTCTTGTTGAATTTGGCAACAAAATGATTGACGAGCAGCGGGATGTCTTCCTTCCGCTTTTGGAGTGGCGGGATCGTGATCGGAAAAACATTGAGCCGGTAGAACAGGTCTTCACGGAACCTGCCGTGTCGGATCTCTTCCTGCAGATTCCGGTTGCTGGCCGCAATGATCCGTACATCCACCTTAATGGTATGAGGGCTGCCCAGCCGCTCAAACTCACCGTCCTGTATGACCCGGAGAAGCTTGCATTGCAGCTCCAGTGGCATCTCGCCGATTTCGTCCAGGAATATGGTGCCGTTGTCAGCCAACTCGAAGCGCCCCATCTGCCGGGCATGCGCACCGGTGAAGGCACCCTTTTCCCGCCCGAAAAGTTCGCTTTCGATGAGGTTAGCCGGCAGTGACGTGCAGTTGACCGTTATCATCGGCCGGTTCTTTCGGGGACTGCGGGTATGGATGGCGCGTGCTATGACCCCCTTGCCGGTGCCGGTTTCGCCAAGAAGAAGAACCGTCGCATTCATGGGTGCTACCTGCTCGACCTGGGAAAATACATGCGAGATGACACTGCTTTGGCCGATGATCTCACCGAAGTTGTGCTTCCGTGCAACCTCCTGCTGCAGGTAGATGTTCTCTGCCTGAAGCTGGTCTTTCAACCGTTTTATCTCCGCATACGTGCCCTTGAGTGACTCTTCTGCAATCTTGCGTTCTTCTATCTCCTGCGTGAGCTGTCCATTCGCCTTGAGCAGATCTCCAGTCCGCTCATCTACCGACTGTTCCAGTACCTTGTTGTAATTTTCGAGTTTCTTGTACAACAGCCGCACTTCCAGCATGTTGTGAATACGCGTTTTGACTTCGAGCAGATCAAACGGTTTGCTGATGAAATCCTTGGCGCCGGCTTGCAAGGCGCGAAGTTTGTGCCCCGGTTGGGCGGTGAGCACAAGGACCGGAACGTAGCTGTCCGTTTCGATTGTCTTCAGCCCTTCCATCACCTGGAAACCGTCCATGACCGGCATCTGCAGGTCAAGCAGGATCAGGTCGTAGCGGTTTATATGATGCAGCGCGCAGATCTCCTCTGGATTCATCGTTGAGGCAACAGAGGTATAGCCGGCTTCACTCAGCAACTGTTCAAGCAAACTGATAGTGGACTCCTGATCGTCAACGATCAGGATACTGGCGTTAAAAATCTCTGCTTCGGTAATCATCATGCTTTTACCTTTTGATGTGCTGCAAATTCAAGTGCAATGTTGAGCGTATTCATAAAGTCGTTGACCATGATCGGTTTGGTGAGATAACGAAAGAACCCTGCCTCAAGCCCCTTCTCGATATCGCGGGGTATTGCATTGGCACTGAGCGCAATCACCGGGATGTGGGCTGTTGAGGGATCTGCAGTCAGGATTCTCATTGCATCGATACCGCTCAAACCCGGCAGATTGATATCCATCAGGACGACATCCGGTTGAGAGGCGCGAGCAAGCTCAATGCCGCTTTTACCGTCCACTGCGCTCAGCAAGCGGATATCAGGCCGGCGCGCAATGATATCCCTGACCAGCATCATATTGGCCGGGTTGTCCTCGACGTAGAGCAGCGTGTGCATCGGCCTGTCGTCTTGACCTTGTGCCGGGGAGAGTGCTGTGGGCTCATCTACGCAGGTGGCTGTTTCTGGTCCAGTCGTCAGGTTAAGCTCGATCCAGAACAGGCTACCCTTACCGAGCGTGCTTTCAACGCCGATGACCCCGCCCATCCATTCAACCAGCCGCTTGGAGACTACCAGGCCGATGCCTGTGCCTTGCTCGGCATTTGACTCCTGTCCGAGACGATTGAACGGCTGGAAAAGCATCGTAAGCTGTTCCGGAGAGAGCCCCTCACCGGTATCCCTCACGCTGATACGTATCGAATTTGTGCTGGTCAGGGTCTTCTCCACCGTAACCGTTCCGCCCGCCTTGTTGTATTTGATCGCGTTGGAAAGAAGATTGATGAGAACCTGTTTCACCCGTGTCCGGTCGGCTTTGACAAAGCAGGGGGTTTCCACGTTGATAAAGGTTACGCTGATGCCCCGCTTTTCCGCCTGCGGTTCTATCATGGACTTGCATTCGTTCATGATTTCAGGCAGGGATATCGGTTCCAGCGACATCGAGAGCCTGCCTGACTCGATCAGGGCGAGATCGAGAATTTCGTTGATCAACTCCAGCAGATACCACCCAGCCTTGAGAATCTGTTCGATACTTCGCTTCTGGGCGAGTGACGGCTCCGGGCAACTGGTTTCCAGGAGCTGGGCAAAACCGAGAATCGCTCCGAGCGGCGTGCGAAGCTCATGGCTCATACTGGAAAGGAAATCCGATTTCGCACGGTTTGCTTTTTCCGCCAAGAGCGTGGCGCGCTCCAGTTCGGAGTTCTTATCCTGGAGTGCCTGATTGAGGAGTGTCCGCTCTTCTTCAATCAGCTTGCGCGCAGTGTTGTCGGTGCCGATGAGCAGGTAGCCGATGATGGCATTCTGCTCATCGCGCAGGGCCGTTACGGACACGACCGCCGGGAAGCGGCTGCCATCCTTGCGGAAGTAGGTCAGTTCGTAGATATCCTCGATGCCGCGCGAGGCTTTGAATACCAAAGCCTCAAAGCCCGGTGCGATCGGGGTTCCGAGTTCGATGCTCAATGCTTCCGCACGTATGATAACTTCCTGCGGGTCGGAAATGTCGGCCGGCGTGATCTTGTTCATCACTTCAGCGGCCGTGTAGCCCAGCATCCGTTCGGCGCCGACGTTGAAGATCTGGATGACTCCCTTCGCATCGGTGGCGATACTGGAGAAGTTGGCGCTGTTGAAAATCGCCTTCTGGAGCGCCCCCGCCTGGAGCAGCGCCTCATCCGCCTGCTTGCGCGCGGTAATGTCTTCCATGGCCAGAAGGATAATTTGTGAGCCGATATTTTTCTGGGGAATCTGCCGGGCGTTGAGCAAAATAGTCTTGGAACCGATACCGGGGAAATCATGCTCGACTTCATAGTCATTGAATACGGTATTATGGGGGAGGATATCCTCAAAGAGTACCCGCAGCTTGGGTATGTCCCATTGCCGGTTACCGAGATCGTAGATGAAATTACCGATTGTATCCTCGGTCGTTACCTTGAAAGTCTCGTAGAAGCTGTGGTTGGCAGTGAGGATTTTCAGTTCGGAACTCAGCACCACCATTGGCTCACGTACGGTTTCGACAATGTTCTCGGCATATTCCCGGGCATCCTGGATTTCCGTTGCCAACTGTTTGGCAATAGTGTCATCAGCTATTGAGGTAAGGATATACCCATCCTTACCTTCGTTAGTTTTCAACGTGACGCTTTTGAGTTGGCCATGGACCAACGCGCCGTCTTTTGTCTTGAGACTGATTTCACATCTCTCCTTGTTCTGTTTTTGCATAACAGTTTCAAGGTGATTAGAAAAAGCTTCTCTCCCCCCTTCATCTGCTATGAAACTGACAAAGTCTTTGTTGGTCAGCAATTGCCGCTCAACTCCCAGCAGCAGCGCACCGGCAAAATTTACCTCCCGTATCAGTCCGTGCGGATCAAAGATGAAATAGGCGATGGGCGCAAAGTCATAGAGTTCGACATACGTATCACGCGATAGCTCTATCTCCTGCTGGGCTTGGAGCAGTTCTTCGTTTTGCATTTCCAGCTCGACCTGGTGGACCGCAAGTTCATGGACGAGCCGCTGAGTATCTTCCGTGGTCCGGGGTTGATACAATTCATTCGTTTTCTCACTTAACCGCTCTTCCGCCTGGCTGCGCAGCTCTACGGCATCAGAGGGTAATTTCTTATCAGTGTCGTTTTCCATTCTTAACTCTCTCTTGTCCCGGATTTGGATGTTTAGCAACATAGCGGCATATCTGAATATTATCGCATGATATTGAGATACGGTAAAGAAAACTAAGAAAATACTGGATGATCATTCAAAACATAAATGGCAAAAAGACTAAAAGTAAGAAGCAATTGTCACATAAATTGATTTGATCAAAATTATGTAAGAACATTATTGCCAATGTAAGGAATTAATTGACCAAGTAATAACTTTATTGTCTGCAGACAACAGGGAGTAATCAGCGCTGCATGCCAAGTCGACGCATCTTTTCAACGAGCGTGGTTCGGTTGAGGTTCAGAAGTGAGGCTGCCTGGGCCTTTACGCCGTTGGTCAGGGTCAGGGCTTCGTCGATCATCTTCATCTCGATCAGGCTGACCGTCTTCATCAGGTCGATTCCGGAGGTGGGAACACGGATGGAGTATTCGTTGGGCTCATGCTGGGCGCCACTGATATTCGGGGGAAGATCTGCAGGGGTTATCTGATTTCCGTCGGTTAGCGCCGCTACCCGTTCAATGACGTTTTCCAGCTCACGCACATTACCTGGCCAGTGATAAGCCTCAAGCAGCTCGAGTGACTCCTTGCCGAGGCTCATCAGGGCGCGGTTCATCTCCTTGCAGTATTTTACGAGGAAATGACGGGCAAGTGGGAGAATGTCATGAGTCCGGTCTCTGAGAGGCGGAAGAGTGATCGGGATTACGTTGAGACGCCAGTAGAGATCTTCGCGGAATTTCCCCTGCCTGACCTCCTCCTCGAGCTGATGGTTGGTTGCGGAGATGACACGCACGTCGAGTTTGATGGTTCGGTGAGAGCCGACCCTTTCCACCTCATGTTCCTGAAGAACCCTCAGCAGCTTGGTCTGGAGCTGGATCGGCATGGTACCGATTTCATCCAGAAAGATAGTTCCGCCGTTGGCTGCCTCGAATTTGCCCATCTTGTCGCGATTGGCGCCGGTGAAGGCACCGCGCACGTAGCCGAACAGCTCACTCTCCAGCAGGTTTTCAGGGATTGCTCCGCAGTGTACCGCCACAAAAGGCATTATCTTGCGTGCACTGTTGAAGTGGATCGCCTTGGCCACCACCTCCTTGCCGGTTCCCGACTCTCCCATGATCAGGACAGTTGAGTCGGTCTTTACCACCCGCTTCATCAGGTTGAAGATCTGCTGCATAGCGGTAGAATTTCCAATAATGTTAGAAAACTCATATTTGTCGCGGAGTTGCTTCTTCAGATAGACATTCTCGTTGACAAGCTGGTGTTTTTCCACTGCCTTACTCAGGATTATGGTCAATTCCTCAATGTTGAGCGGTTTGGTGATGTAGTCGAAGGCACCTTCCTTCATCGCCTGGACTGCGGTTTCGGCCGAGGCGTGACCGGTAATGAGGATTACCTCCATGGTTGAGGAGAGTTGCTTGACCTCCTTGAGGATGTCTATGCCGTTAGAGTCAGGGAGGAAGAGGTCGGTGATGACGATGTTGAACGGCTCTGAGGCAATAAGTTGCAGGGCCTCGTGACCCGTACCGGCTCCCTTGACCAGATAACCGCTTCTCTTCAGCAGCAGAGAGAGCGGTTCACGGCTTGATTCCTCGTCATCTACCAGCAGGATTTTGACCTGTTCTTTCATAAGCACACCGCCGGACTGATACATACCACGTATTGGCGGCTCTTGACAAGGCTCTCACGCAGATAAACAGTGGCACGGTGCGGAAAATCATGGTATGAAACAGTAACGTCCGGCAGGAGCCGGTCAAGGGAGGTTTTCAGATTGGATCAGCCGCAAAGCTCCATAACAGGAATCTTCTGGCGCCGCCTATGTCGCAACCGCTTTGCCATGGCCGGCGGGGCAGTGGTCTGCCTCCTCTTCATACTGTCACTGTTAGCCCCTTACCTTACCCCTTATGATCCGGATACCATCGATGCCTATCATGTGCTGACTTCCCCGTCAGCTGCTCACTGGTTCGGTACGGATGAACTCGGCCGGGATGTTCTGACGCGGGTGATCTTCGGTGCCCGAATCTCCCTGAAGGTCGGTTTCGTTGCGGTTGGAATAGCCATTGTAATCGGGACATTCATCGGCCTGCTGGCCGGCTACTATGGCGGCTGGACCGATGGTCTGCTTATGCGGCTGGTGGATATCATGCTCTGCTTCCCGACATTTTTCCTGATACTCGCTGTTATTGCCATGTTGGAGCCCTCCATCTGGTACATCATGATCGTGATCGGGCTGACCGGGTGGATGGGGGTCGCACGGCTGGTTCGGGCGGAGGTTCTGACACTGCGTGAGCGTGAGTTTGTCATGGCTGCCCGGGCCATCGGCGCATCAGACCTGAGGATCATCGTCCGTCACATACTCCCCAATGCCCTTTCACCCGTGCTCGTCTCAGCCACGCTCGGCGTTGCCGGCGCAATACTCACAGAATCGGCCCTCTCTTTTCTCGGTATCGGCGTACAGCCACCTATTCCGAGTTGGGGCAATATCCTTACTTCGGGAAAGGACTACATAGAGTTTGCCTGGTGGCTCTCGCTATTCCCCGGACTGGCGATCCTTACGACGGTTTTGTCTTACAACCTGGTTGGAGAAGGGATACGTGATGCGCTGGACCCAAGATTGAATAGGTGAAACATTCAATGGAGCACTCGAATTTTAATAGGGAAATCTGATGCTGATAAACAAATCCGCCTTCGATGTTGCAACGCTGGACGATGAGATCCGTGTGGATGACCTCTGCAAGGGGCTGCTCATGGGCTATTACGAATCGCTCCAGGAAGCTGGGCTCGATCCGGCCCAGGCCACGCTGTTTGCCAATGGAGCCGATTATTTCGTCCGCGATTTCGTGATTGCGGTAAAACAGCGAAACCTTTTCTCTGAGCGGCCAGGGCTTGTCCGGCAGTTTGCCGGTAACTGGTACATCATCAATACCCTTGAACCTACGGTTGAATACCTTGCCGGTTCACTGCAGGGTGTGGCTGGTTTCTACCGGTACCTGATGGGGCAGGGACTTATATCTGAAGAGTTCTGTCGGCAGCTGGAGGAGGAGTGCGCTGATCTGCAGTTTTACGCCGCCAGGATAGAATCCTTCTGGGCAATAACCGGAGACGGGTACTTTGCGTGGGAAAAGGGGTGCTCGCTAAAGGACAACAAGAATGAATAACCGGTGAGATCGTCTCGAAGCATTATGCGCCAAATCTCTAACTTCCGTTCAGCGGGGTGGAACTCCGTCGCACTCCCCTTCTCTGGGCGCTTGAGAGTGGTCGTCGTACAGGCCGCTCGGCCCGACAGTTTATCGACGATCTTGCGGGTCGGTTAAAGGTCGACTGAAAAAGTTCTAAAGTTTTCTCAGCGATTGTCAGATGTATAAAATACATTTTGTCAAATACACAGAATTGTTGCGGGGAGGGCTGACAACGCCTCCCCGCTTGCATATTGCCGGTATTAGGATATTTCGAATCACAGGCTGACAATGGAACAGATACCATCCAACCCTAGCGCTTTAAGAGCGAAGTCGAGCAGGAAACTATCTCGCACGTTCCTGTCTCGACTCATCGTCATCATCTCAATTGGTCAGATTCTGTCAATTGGTTGGTCTCTTTACGAAAACAAGAAGGTGCAGGAACAGGATATCAGGGACAAGCTTTCATTGTGCGGAAAACAACTTGGGGCAGTTGCGGTTGTATCGCGAGACAGCTTCGATTTCACCTATCTCGGCCAGCTGATCGATGAGCTGGTCAAGGACGAAGATATCCTGCGCATTACCTATATCGATAAAGGTTTGCCGGTAATCGACAGAAAACTTGGAAAGAAACCGGATAAATTTTTTACATTGGATATCCCTGTCATGGTGGGGGCCACGAATACAGGTAAGATTGTCTTCGAATACACCAATGAAAGAGTCGAAAAGAACCTTGTCAAACTGGCTGTCATGACGATTTCCCTGCAAGGCACTATCTTGGTTTGCCTCTCTTTTTTCGTTTATTTCTTCTTCAACCGCGATATCGGTTCCAAGGTCACAGCTATCAATTACCAGATGAATCAGGCAATAAACGGTGACCTTTCCAGCCGCAATAGCGTGATTACCGATGACGAATTCGGGTCAATTTCCAATGGCCTGAATCTGCTCATTGATTGGCTCGCCACTACCATCGGGAAATTCGAGGCTATTTCCGGAAATGTCGCAGAAGCCACCGATCACCTGAACAAGACATTCAAGGAGGTCATCAACGGAGTAAACCGCCAGCAGCTGTCAACGGATAACGCTCTCATCTCAGTCCAGAACAGTATCGACTCCCTTCAGCAGGTCATAGAATTTACGGACGACCTGAAGGAACTCTCCTCTGAGAGTACGTTGTCGCTCCACGAGATACTGACCGCCTCTCGTGGTGTTGTATTCAAGATGGAGCGTCTGAGCAAATACGTCAATTCCAGCTATGAAACAGTCCTTGTAATCTCAAATTCCTCCAAGGATGTCTCTGCCGTTGCAGGCAGTGCAACCAATTCGATGGAATATGCTGATCAAGCGGTATCCAGCATCAATCACTCCGTTTCAAGGATCGGGAGTATTGTTAAAGAGACCACTGAACTCTCGGTCAAGACCAACAGCATCATTGCCGAACGGGGTATTATTTCCGTGCGGGATGCCATTGAAAGCATGCAGCGGATTGATCATCTGGTCGCCTCGCTGTCGACAACCATTTCAAGCCTCGGTGCCCGTTCCAAGGATATTGCCAAGGTACTGGACGTTATCAAAGAGGTCACGGAGCAGACCAAGCTCCTCTCCCTGAATGCCCAGATTCTTTCCGGCCAGGCAGGTGAATATGGCAGACCCTTTGCCGTGGTCGCAGCCGAGATGAAGACCCTTTCAGACAAGACCGCAACTTCCACCAAGGAGATCGAAACCATAATCTCTGCCATCCAGAATGAGATCCGCACTGCAGTCGCATCTGCCAATGCTACCTCCGACATGGTGACAGAGGGGAAGACCGTTGCTGCAAGGGCAAACGACGCTCTGCAGAATATTCAGGAGGCTTCCCATCGCTCCACAGAAATGGTCAAGACCATTGAGGAGGTGGCTGTCGAGCAGAATGAGGATCTAGTGAAGATAGTCCATGCCTTTGATGAAATCAGGAATCTGATTCAGGAGGTTAACAGGGCAACGAGCGAAGAGGACAAAAGTATGTCGGACCTCCTTGAAGGTTTCCGTATCACTCGTGATGCCATGGAGGTCACTCGTCTTGCCTCCGAGGAACAGGCCAGATCGATCCAGCTCATCTCTGAAAACATTTCTCTGGCCAATGACAAGACAATGGTTATTGCCGACGCATCAAAACAGCAGCACGTGGTGAGCGACGAGATGGTCAAGGCCATGAAGCGGGTCATCCAGATCGGCGCAGAAACGGTAACCGGGGTGCGCGACGTATCACATAGAATCGTTACCATAGGAAGAGAGGCGGATGCCCTCCACCGTGAGATAAAAGCCTTTAAGATAGAAGAACAGACCCCTTCCTGACCGACTCCGCGTTATCCACGACCTTATGGACTCTACCGGCGGTCAGATTTCAGATCTGCCTTCATTATTTCCTCCCTGGTTTGCAAAAACTATCATCTTGCGTTCAGCAGGACTTTCAGCTCCGCGATAAGTTCTCCCAGCATGTCATACCCTTTCTGCCAGAAACCCGGGTCATTAATATCTATCCCTGCAAGCTTGGCAGTGTCGCCTGGTGAACGGGAGCCTCCGCTGGCCAGAATAGCGTCGAAAGCCGGGACAAAGGATGGGCCGACCTCTTTGTAACGCGCGTAGAGGGCAAGCACCAGCAGCTCGGCGAATGTATAGGCGTAACAGTAGAAACGGGTATGAATGAAGTGGGATATGTAGCTCCATCCCCACCGGTAGGCCTCGATCATTTCCACTGCGTCGCCGAACAGCTTCTCGTTCTCCTCCCACCAGATCGTGCCGAGCCGGTCCGCAGTCAAGAGTCCATCCTTTCTCTCCAGGTGCATCCGCTCCTCAAAACGTGTCAGTACGACCTGTCGGAATGTGGTGGCTATGATGTCCTCAATGGTCGCGCAGAGCACCGCGATCTTCACTGTCCGGTCGCTCCCCCGGGAGAGAAGATGGTTTGTCAGGAGCATTTCGCCAAAAACCGATGCGGTTTCTGCCAGCGGAAGCGGAGCGTGGTAGCTGAGCATGGTCTGCTCATCTGCCCGGACATAGTGGAGCCCGTGCCCCAGCTCGTGTGCAAGGGTAGAGACATCGCGCAGGTTGCCGGTGAAGTTGAGAAGGAGGTAAGGGGGGAGCTTGGGTGTGAGCCCCATGCAGAAGGCACCGCCCGATTTACCGGGGCGGGGCTGCACGTCGAGCCTCCGTTCACTGAAGAAGGCATCTATTATCGGACCGTAGTCGGGATTGAATGAGCTGTAGGCTTCCATGACGAGTTTTCGCGCTTCATCGAAATCATACGAATGTTTGCACTCCCCAACCGGGGCGTAAACGTCGGTGTTTTTCAGTTTGTCAATGCCAAGCAGATCTGCCTTGAGACGGAAATACTCCTGTGCAAGCGGATAGTTGGCCTCTGTCACCTGCATCAAATGCTCAACAGCCTTGTCTGAAAGCTCATTACCTATGTTGGTGGGCTGCATGGGGTGATGGTATCCCCGCAGCTCTATCTCTTGCCCGTGGTCCAGGGCAACGTTGTTGAAGACCGTGGAGAGGACGATCCTCTGGTCGGCATGGCCGTTCAGAAAGACGGTGAGTGCCCGTTCCCGGATAACGGCATCCGGGTGGTGGAGTAGCGACAAAAGCTCCTCGCCGGTAAAGTCACGCTTCTCGCCGTCCAGTTCCATCCGGTAGGAGAGTGAGGTTGTCAGCTCGTCGAACAGTTTGGAGAATGCCTGAATTCCTGTAAGGTTCTTCTGGGTAAGGAGCTGTTCCTCGCGCTCAGGTAAGGAGTATGGCTGGAATTTGCGGACGCTGGACAGATAATGGCGGTAACGTGCGAGGCGGTCATCTGTGGCAATGGCATCAAAGCTCTCAGCAGGGATTGCCATAACTTCGAGGTCGAAGAACAGGATCTCGCGGGCGACCTCGTTGCCGAACTCCATGGCTCGCTGCATCAGCGTCTTGTGACTGTCCGATTCGCTGTCAGAGGCAAACAGGAGGTGTGAGTAGAGCTGGGGGAGCACTGCCTTCTCCTGAAGCTGCTCATATCCTGTCAGTGCCTCCAGCAGCCCTTTTGCATCAAGGGCGGCCACCTTTCCCTGGTAACATTCTCGGAAGTAACGGGCATCCAAAGCGGCACGGGTGAAATCGCTTTCCAGCTCCGGACTGTCAGGCGAAGGATAAAGCCGGTTGGTGTCCCAGCGAAGTTGGTCGGTCATTGTTTTCCTCCTCGATTGATTCGGAACAAGGGTAGACCAGTAAAAGTGACCCGTCAAGGCATCTGCTATCTGATGTGATCTTCCGGATAGGCTCCGATGGAGTGGATTGCAATGTCAGCTCCCTTGAACTCATCTTCGTCGGTCATCCGGATGCCGATGGTTTTCTTGAGGATGCCATAGGTGACAAAACCGGTGACAAGGGCGAATGCTATGGCGGCAAGGCTCCCCAGGAGCTGTGAAACAAAACTGATCCCGCCTGCTCCTCCCAGGAACGGCTGTCCGAATATCCCTGCGGCAATCCCACCCCAGCTCCCTATGACGCCGTGGAGGGGCCATACGCCCAGGACATCGTCTATCTTCAGCTTCTCCTGCTCAAAGTGAAAGCCGTAAACGAAGATCACAGAGGCAATGGCTCCAACTACAAAAGATGAAAGCGGATGCATGATGTCGCTACCGGCGCAGACTGCTATCAGTCCGGCCAATGCACCGTTGTGAACGAAACCCGGGTCGTTTTTACCCGCCACCAGTGCGCCAAGGACGCCGCCGACCATTGCCAGAAGAGAGTTAACAGCCACCAGTCCGGATATCTTCTCTAGATTGCCTGCGCTCATCACGTTGAAGCCGAACCATCCTACGGCCAGAATCCATGAACCAAGTGCCAGGAACGGGATGTTGCTGATCGGGATCGGATGCGATCTGCCGCGCATATAGCGTCCCATTCGGGGTCCGAGGAGCAATACAGCCGGCAGCGCCAGCCATCCGCCTATGGAATGTACGACCACCGAGCCGGCGTAGTCATGGAACTCGGCGCCTCCGATACTTTTGAAAACCCCCTGCAGTATGGAGCTGTTCTGCCCCCAGATAAGCGACTCGAACAGCGGATAGGCAAGGCCGGCAAAGATGCCGCCGGCGATCACCTGCGGCCAGAACTTTGCCCGTTCAGCAATGCCTCCTGAAATTATGGCCGGGATGCAAGCGGCAAAGCAGAGGAGGAAGAAGAAGTGGACCAGGTCGTAACCATTGTTTCCTGCCAATAGTGCTGGTACCGGCTTGAGAAAGGAGATGCCATAGGCAATAGGGAACCCTATGACAAAGTAGGCGATGGTCGAAACCGACCAGTCGGTGAGGATCTTGACAAAGGCATTGACCTGATTCTTCTTCCTGACGGTACCCACTTCCAGGAAGGCAAATCCTGCATGCATGGCAAAAACCATGACTGAGCCAAGCATCAGGAATAGTACATCGGCACTCTGTTTGATGGTTGTGGTCGCTGACACTGCGTCCATGGTTCTACCTCCGTTGGCAGATTTGGCATCACGTCGTAGTGGTGCCGCGTACCCATGAGCAACCTCTTTGCCAATCATTGTAACTGTCAGTTATTATTGAATCATATATTGCATTCTCAGACTCGCCTGTATAAAAATGTGCCCTTGATGCCTAAAAAGCGGGCGATTAAGTGCGGTGTGGTTTAATGGATTTACTCCTTTTAGTTGGTAATTTATCCATCTCTCTGCTAGAGTGCGCCAAGCGCAGGGCATATCTCACAGAAGGATTCAATTCCGGATCCCTCTGCAACGAAAGGAACTTTATACAATGGCACAGGCAAAACAAGGGGACAAAGTCAGGGTTCACTACACCGGTCGGCTCGATGACGGGGAGGTGTTTGATTCATCAGAGTGTGTTGATGAAGGGTGCGGTTGCGAGTCAGGGCCGCTTGAATTCGTCATCGGCGAGGGTCAGGTCATCCCAGGTTTTGAGTCTGCGGTTGTCGGCATGCAGGTCGGCGACAAGAAAGATGTTAAGATTCAAGTGGATGAGGCATACGGACCGCAACAGGAAGAGCTGGTTGGTGTTGTTGAGAAGAGCCGCCTGCCGGACGATTTCGAGCCCGAGCTAGGAGGACAGCTGGAGGTGACTCGCGAGGATGGTGAGACCTTCACGGTTCTGGTTACTGCCATGACAGAGACAGAAGTGACACTCGACGCCAATCATCCGCTTGCTGGGCGCGATCTCAATTTCGAGATAAAGCTTATTGAGATCCTCTGATATAAGGTGATCATAACTGACTTCCATGAAGCGGCCCCGAGAGGGGCTGCTTTTTTT
>JAYSLX010000225.1:0-22889 GCA_043725245.1 Geobacteraceae bacterium
GCTGCTGGGCAGTCTCTTTCTTCTTGGTCGTTTTGACCGGCAGTAGATTGATCCTTACCATTTGTCCCCTTGCCTCCTTGTCGCCAGCCCCAGTGCAACTGTCATGAGAGGCCCGATTGCCTGAAGGTATTCAGGGTCAAACTCTTTTTCGCTGTAGTTGATATTCTGGAAAGGATTGAGAATCTCTACCGGCATTCCGAGGCGTTCACTTACCACCTCTACGAGCATGGAGGCTTTGGAAGAACCGCCACTAAGGTATACACGGGAAATTTTACCCTCCCCCGCGTTGGAATTATAGAAATCCAGAGAGCGGCGTATCTCTATGGCCAGTGTCTCGTTGATTCTTGCCATTACATCCTTGAACCTGGCAGGATCAGAGGATACTCCGGTCAGCTTTACCCGTTCGGCCTCATCACCTTGAAGCGCAAACTGCTTCTGAATCTCCTCCGTGTAAAGGTTTCCCCCCATCTGGACATCACGGGTAAAGAGCGAAACCCCGCCCTTTACAATATTGATGTTCATGATGCTGGCGCCGATATTAATCAGCGCGTAAACCTCATCAGGGTCTACATCATAGTTAAGTTCAAAAATGTTCTGCACAGCAAAGGAATCGACATCCATAACAACCAGCTTAAGGCCAGCCTCGTTGAAGACCGTCACATAGTCGTTGATTATGTCCTTCTTACTGGCCACCAGCAGCACGTTCATCTTAGTGGCATCTTGCTCATCCTGGGCAAGCATCTGAAAATCGATATTTACGTCATTAATGTCAAAGGGGATGTATTGCTCTGCCTCCCATTGAATCTGATCCTCAAGCTCCTCAGGAGGCATCGAGGGAAGGGATATCTTCCGAATAATGACCGAATTGCCGGAAACAGAGCAAACTATCTCCTTCTCCTTGATATTGAGACTCTTGACGAGATTCTTCACGGTCTCAACGATAGAGGAACTGTCCATCAGGGCGTTATCAACTATGGCCTCGGGGGGAAGCGGAATCAGCCCTATATTCTGAAGGACAAAGCTGTTTTTCTGCTGCCTGAGCTGAACAAGCTTCACGGAGCTGGAACCTATGTCAATCCCGAGAACGTCTTTCTTTTTTTGGAATAACATGCACGTTTCCTATTCCTGGATTATTCCTGAAACACCTTGTCTTTCTCACCCAAAGAAAAGCCAAGGGCCAGAATTATCTTCCGCTTCGTTGCCATTCGACAATCCATGCCGCTCTCTATCCGATCAATGGTAACAGATGACACCCCAGCCTGCCTTGCCAGTTCGGCCTTACTGATCAACTTAGCTTCGCGAATTTTTTTTACGGTATTCTTTTGTCCCATGCCAAATCCACCATATATTAAGACATTCCCACTATTTAGCGAAAATGTACCGCATTTTAAGCAATTGTCAATATATTTACTACAATTATATGTAATTATCATACTATTTCCATAAGAGCCTTATAGATGCAGTAATTTATAATCTGTTGCCAGAACTAAATTCCGTTGCAAATATATTGACTTCACGGAGAGGGAGGGACGTAGTCAATGTGAAAATATGAAGATATGTTTTCTATCGGCTGGAAAAGATTTTTCTTGAATTTACTGTTTTGCAATCTGACTTCAGCTACGATCAATAGGCATAAAGCGCTGAAATATTGGCCTGTTCCCTTGCATTTGCCGAACGCTCTCCCTGCACCTCCACTCTGTAAAGATACGGAAAGTGCTGCGGAGTAAGAACCGGCGAGCTTTCTGCAACCCCGGCTCCTTCAAGCTGCAATCCGCTGACATCCGAGTTGCCTTTAATCGTATCGACAATCTTTGTATAGACACGGAAAGGGTCACTAATTGTTGAAGGGAGCAGGAGAGTCATATCATAATTCTGTTTAGGATTGTTCTGCTGACTGCATGCAGCCGGCCACTGACTGGTTGGGGTTGTAAGTTTGGTTTGAATTGGGCATGCCGTAGTTGTGGTCACATCCAGACTTATACCACTGAAACTCCCCTCAACGTCTGCCTCAAGAGTCGCACTCCCCTGATTCTGCATCATTGAAGGGAGAATATCCTTGATTACGACATCGACTCCGCCACGAGCAGCCTCCAGAGAAGTTTTGTAACGCTTCGATGCACCGGTCAACTGAGCTCCGGCAGTTATCATGTGCAAAAGCGCCATGATGATCGTCAAGGAGATCATGGTGAGCATCAACGCCGTCACCAAGGCTATGCCGTTCTCATTTTTCAATAGCTGCATCTTCATGCCGCACCCAGTCATTAATTGCTTTGAAGGTTATTTGGCCTGACTGTAATCCTGTAAACCTTCCATCGATAATTTCTCATGTCACCAGCCAGTGTATAGAGTCTGCCAAGGGCCGACTCTCCTGTATCGTACAGCTCAAAAGTAGCCGGTGAGGTATAGTTTTTGTCCTTGCCCCCATCCTGCACAAGAAGATAAACCTTTATCAGTTTGAGACTTGTCCGGATGCATTCAGCCGCAGAGGGATATCCAATCTGCTGGGCACCTGTGCCTAAACAACCTTTTACTTCCGCAATGGATGCCGCACCGCTGACCGCGCCTCCATCTGCTCTTGAATAGGTGTCAATCAACCCATCCGTACCGGACAATCCGGAGTTTTTAAGGTCCCACCCATAAATGACCTGCATGTCAGCCACACAGTCGACAAGAGGCATGTAGCCCAACCCCCCGTCGATTTGATTCACGGTAGTCTTGTAAAGTATCCCGGAACCGGGCGCACATAAAGCAGGCATATTGGTTGCGGGACGGGAGACGAAATAGTCAGTTCGGTTGAACGGCATACGTAAATTAATACTGCTAGCGCTACTGGTGCTAGCTTTGTCTAACCCGTAAATGAAATATATGTCGTTGGCAGTCGTCGGATTGAAGGCTGTCGTATCACTCCATACAGAATCATTTAGTCCATCACTCCTGTAAGTTGCAGAATAGTAATCGACAGAGCTTGGCGTCGATGCAAGCGCCGAGTTGGTTACTAGTTGGTTGCTGTATTGGCCATTACTGAAGGTCCGGTTCAAGACGATCACCTTGGCATTGTTGTCGATATTTTCGTTAGCTGAGGGCCAAGTCTTCGGTGTTGGAGTTGACGATGAATACCGGAGATATGTCCAGCGCTGTGAAGCGGTCGATCTTCCGACCGAAGAACCGCGTATGGCAAGATAATCCGATCCGTTGACAATATTGCCGGCAGTCCCTCCTCCACTGAACCCTGTGAGACCGTCTCCCGATGTATAGGCACGCGGTACGCCGCTGGGGGCGTCATTGTAAGTACTTGAGGTCCCCCCGGCAGCCTCGGAATAGACCGGAGCGATTGCCGGGAACTGATGCGGCAGACCATACCCCCCCTGCTGAATGTCATGCCTGAACTGCTCAAGACCGATCATCCCCTCAATGTTGCTCTCCTCGCTGCGCATAAGCCTTGAGGACTGCGTTAATATCACGTTGAACGCATCAGTGCTGATTATTATGACGAAGATAAAAACCGCCATAGTCACTATAAGTTCGACAAGTGTAAAACCTTTTTGGTTGCGTATCATACAGGACCCTGTTTACTGCAATCTTGATATGAGCGATGAGGCCTCATGCCGGTATCTATTCCCCTTGTATCGCCACGCCACCTGCACTGTAACCTGTTTTGTGTTGGCGGTTATGTTACTGTTTGTCCTGGTCACCGAATAATTCCTGAACCCGTTCAGAACCGTACGTCGAACATTATATCTGCTCACATATGGCGACGTGGGGGTAGATATGGCATTGAAACCGATTGAGCTTCCCCCCTTGGCCAGTTCCCTGGACAACTCCCCGTCGGCAACAATGGTACCGTCAAGCCTGAGCTGATTCACCATATTGTGGCTGATTGACAGGTTTACCGTCTGGAGCAGACCGAGTATTCCCACGGTTAGAATGACTATCGCCACAAGAAACTCAACGAGGGTAAAACCTCTATTGTCAGAAAGTGCAAGTTGTTGCATTTGTCATCTTCCCCATATTGACTCTTCCTACAGATATGACAATGCAGTCAACAGCAGCACCGCTTTGGATCGGGTTGACAACTATGGTACCGCCAAGACCGTTGGCCAAAAAACCGCGTACGTCAAACTCATAATGAAAGTTTGAAAGAGAAGCGGTTGGTGTGCTCAATTGATATTTGACCGCTCTTGTCTGTAGAGCCCGGCCTGCAAGAGTATCTTCATTTTCACTGCTGTAATTCTTAAGGATATAATCACTGGTATTCAAGACTACGCTGTGTCTTTTTTTCGTATGAATGGCATTCAGCCTTGCGGTATTCAAGTCAGTGTAAAGCTCTCGGGTTTCCTTGTCGATATTGCTCTTGACCTGCCACTGGTGGAAATTCAATGTGCCAATTGAGAGCAGGGTACCGAGTATGGCAACTACCACCAGAAGCTCGATAATCGAAAAGGCCGATTCGTCCCGGATATATCGGCTGACATTTTTCATGGTTTCCGGTCTCATATCCCTACCTGTTCTGCAAACCTGCTCTCGATGTACCTTATTCTCTGAGTTAAATAATGGCATCATCCATTTTATCGCTCTTGGATATGTAGAAGCTTCTTCACCGGTTTGGGATTCGTAAGCAGCGACAATCCCTGAGCAGTTGGCGGAACACCTGAAATCGGGCTGGAAAGCCGCCTTCCATCGTAACGCAGATCTCCAGGATTCCTGAATCCGTCTATCAGAGAAATCTCCGCAAATGCTCCGGTGGACACCTGCATAAGAGCCCTCCCCTGCATTGCTGCCGATGGCGGAACCCCGCCAGTATCGTAGCGCAGAGCCCAAATCAATGAGTCGCCACCGAACTTGCAGATATCTGCGCTCGGCTTGAATGTGGTAAAAAAGACTGCGCCGTTCCCGGCTGCAATCGGGTCAGTGATAACACGTTCCGCATTTTCTAAAGTTGTTGCTGCATCAAGGTTTACATACCACCCTGACGAAGCATTTGATATCAATGTAGCCGGGGCAGTGGTCGAATTGCCGCTCTGGTTAACTATCGGATTAAGAATGGTATTGACAACCGAATCTGTGCAGCTCTGGTCTATTTGGTTGTATGACCCCCCAGCAACTGCAGACTGGACAGTCCGGTTCGCGGTCGAGTAGCACGGCTCCTTTACTCCATATAACTTCTGCTGGATAGAAGTATCATCCTGCTTATAGAAGAACCGGCCAGTGCCGAAATAGAGCCAAAGGTTGCTGTTCTTGCGATCCTGAAGTTTTGTTACCGAGGTAGTGACAGGCCCAATATTGTCAATGACCTTGCTGACAGCCCACTGGGCAGGATCCCTGTTCTCCTTGGTTATGAGCCTTAACACTCCCCCCTTTGTCCAGGTATTGGGTGTTACGGTTGTATCCTTCTGTACGTACCCGATATAAACTGCATCATCACTGTAATAACCCCTTGCAGTTGCGACACTGCGATCGGCATCTATTACGCTCGTGGCAAGCGACCCTGAGAAGGAGTTCGCAGGGAGTGTGTTGCTTGCAGAATCGGTAGTAATGGTGCGCAGTAGTGCGCCAGTAACAAGATCCACGATAAAAATCCGCAACTGCTGGTCGGACTGCCCCTTGAACTGGTGCAGAGTAGTATCTATGGGGCCGGTAGGACCTGACGCAAAGACAGCAAACCATTTGCCGTTCTTGGAATGATCCGGTGTGGTAGTATCGTTTCCGCCACCGTCCTTTGTCTTTGCGCTGATCTTAACAACGGCAGGGCCTGACGTCGAAAATCCGAGAGTTCCCAATGCAGCGGCATGCGTGGTATCCGACGGATTGGGGAACTCCCACAGATAGACTGGGTTTTCGGGGTCCGTCACATCAAGGGCAAAGTAAGAGGAGTAACCGGTGCCTGCTACAGGTAGCTTCACGCAGTTTGAAGGGGCTGAGCATGAGTCTGAAGTTGTTTTGGCAGCCCCTCCGAACCCCATCCCTCCTATGAGGACTGTACGCCAGGCGGTAGAATCCTTTGGACAGTCGGAACTATTCGGAACTGTTACGGAACTGCATGTGGAAGGCCTGTTTATGTTGACATCAACGATTGTGGACGTCCTGTCAATGTAATAGAGATGTGAATAGTTCGGATCTCCAAGATACTTGAGATAAGGCAGTGTCTGCTTAGGTATGAACGACCACTGCTCCTTGCCGAGATTGTCTGTGGATGTCGCAGGCGTGGTATCGCCATAAGCATTCACGATCATTGATTTATCGTAAATCGAGGTCAGCTCCTTCAGAATTCCCAACTTGAATGCGTGAAGCATCCCGTCATTGCCGCCGACAAAAGCCATCCCTCTGCCCTTGTATGTACTGGTCTGTGTAAATGCTTCGTAAGAGGTGTCATTGTACCCCTGCGGTGAGGTAAGGTTGTATGAATTAAGTCTTGCGTTTGAAACCAGCTTGGGGGTCGAAGATACGACGTCCCCCAGTTTCCATTCCCTGTTGCAGCTTGCTAGTCCGCAGTTGAGTATTGTGACCTTCCGGTTGCGATACCCTGCCTGATCAATCCCCTTTACATAGTCAACAATTTTAGCAGCTTCGGTGTTGTCTGCAGCCTGCAGAGCAGTTAGAACACCCGTCAGGCTCAAAAACCCCCCGGATGAAGTTACCTTGTCGAATGTCCTTGGGGTGCCGCTTGTTGTCAGACCGAAATTTGTATACATGGTTCGTGCTGAGGACGACAGATCCCGCTCCCAAAGGATACGGCCTGCCTTCCACAGGCTCTTAACCTCATCCGGAGTTATTGTATCGATTGGTGTACTACTGTCTGCAGCACCATCGCCGTTTGCGTCCACGAACCGTTTGACCCTGGTCTTGTTCTGCGCATTGTCAAAATAGAACTGGGCGACATAGTCGTTCTTGAGGTTAAGGGTGTTATTCTGGTTGGTATCCTCCCGGATGGAGGTCTTCTGGAGGTTGGGGTCCAGGAAGTACCACAGGTTCTGTATCTCCCCTATCCAGCTAGCCTCTGTATTATCGTCAAAAGATTTCTTAGGATAGAAGACCGCCTGCACCAGGTTTGCGCCGCTCCCCTCGCTGTTGTTGAGTATCGATGCGGCAGTCCCGGAAGCAACCCTTGCAAGGATCGCATCCAGTGCTTTTCTTAGCTGGGTTTCCAGCATCAGTGGGTTGACAACGAGGAAGTAGTTATCGGGGTCGCATTTTGATATATCGGACTCTGTACAATCCTTGGCCCACTCGTTCTTAAGGTCCGGTCTTTCGTTTTCATTAATATCCTGGAATCCACCCCACTTGGCTGCATACCAGAGTGGGCTCTTCAGAAAGTTTGCAGCAGTGGTGGTTGTGCTGACCGTAAATGTCTTACTCCGTTCGAGCGGCATGTCGGCAACCGTTGCAGGGGTGTCGGCATCCGCTACTACAGAGTCCGCATCCCGCACCGGCAGGTATACGCCATCCTCGGTAGTCCCGCTGATGATATACCCCATTACCTGGTCTATGGATCCGGCGGCATACTCGGACTTCACTCGAACTTCGACCCTGTCAGTGCCTACCGGTGTGATCTCGTACAGGGCAATGGCATCCATGTCATGGTCCGCCCCCTGCTCAACATCCTCGAAATTGACCCTGAACTTGGCATGAGTGACATTATTGCTCGAATCGTAGTTAACCGTGTCAACATAAAAGTCAACAATCTGATTGGATGGGCAGTAGGCTGCAGAATCTGCCGGTGACTTTTGAGCAATCGACAATCCTTTCCCATTAGGATCAGTATCATAGGTAAGATTCATCCTCTGATAGCATGCCTCATAAACTCCACTAGAGCCACTGACAGACTTCCCTATGGGTACGAGTGTTATATATTTGGTTCCAACCTTGACCTTTATATCCGCAACCGGAGAGGAGAGCGCCACCACAAAGGTGTTTATGTTCGGCTTGGTTGTTTTGGCCTTGAGGTAGGAATGGGCATAGTATGCAACTGCACTGGCATAGTAACTCCCCTGCTTTGTCGGCTCCTCCGGGCATACGCCGCGCGCCAGGCTCAAGTCGGTGATTTGCTTCGGGGAACATATGAAGTCATTGGATGAGCCGTTTTCACCGATAAACCATGTCTTGGTGTTGTCGGTTATCCCTTCCCCAGTACCGATGGTATCCATCAACTGGTTCAGAAACGACCGCCCCGAAGTAACTTCTCCAAGACCCAGCGTGGGACTGTTTGAATCTTCTGCGAAACTCCCGAAACTGGTTCCTGGTAACTGGTCGCCGTCATAGCTGGTATTTACATCCGAGAGCATGAGAAAGAACGGCTTTGCGCACGAAGGGAATACATCGTAGGGCTGCTTGGTGTCACTGCCGCTCTTGTAACCCCAGTCCGGCTTGGTAAGTGATATACCTGCATCGCTACTGGTAGAGTACGCAAATGCTGATGTCGGCGCCCCCTTGCCGGCAACATACCGGGTCCCTTCATATAAAAGTTCCGCCATTGGGTTGCCCCAGTTGCGGCACTCCCCCTCCTGAAGGGTACGGGAAGTGATCCATCCACAGTTTCCGCCGTCAGTGTCATTGGGATACGATTGTGAACCGTAATTAAACCCTACCGTGTGCAGGCGGTCAAAGGAGAGTACGATGTTTCCTTTGGCAGACTCTGATGACTGGAAATATCCGTTGGTCTGTGTTTCGTCCTCTATGCCGCCGAAGTTTTTATGGAGAACGCCTCCGCTCATGTTCTTGGTATATGAATCGCTCATCATGCCGAAGAACATGGTTGCCTTGTCGAGGCATATCCCTTCTGTTGCAAAGTCGCACTGGGAATCTGATGTACAGCTCTTTGAGAGCGTCTTAGAGCAAAACTTGTCACCGAGACGCTCCCCATACTTCTGCAGAAGGCCCACCGGTTTCCAGGTCGGCGAGGCTGTAGTTCCATAGTTCCTGCAGTAGTTGTTGAAATAGTCGGTTCGAGGGTCGGCATCGTCACAGACTCTCACCCTCACCTGGAAATCTGTAGGGGCAACAACTGTGCCGTCCGTCATGGTGGTATCGCATACCGGATGCTCTTTGGAGGCCCAGTCCCAGATTCTCTCAGAACGGTTTTCCAGTTTTCTGAGGAGTGGGTCAGTGCTCAGCCCGAGCGACGTGCTGCAGAAGAGATGGCGTTTAGCGGTTCCGGTTACAAATGTCCCTATAGTAGGTGTCCCTGAGGCGATAAAATCGGTGGTTTTGATACTGGGAACGTCACTTGCCGTGATATTGGGGGCACGAAGGGTAAGGGTTGCTGAGCCAACGATCGTCCATGCTGTCGCCGTTGTAGACCCAGGAATCTTGTACCATACCCTTACCCCTTCCTGCCCGGTAGCATCTGAATGCCGGGCTATGATGCGATGGTATCCAGCGCCGAGTGTTACGGTAAGATTGCGCTGGGTCGCGGAGCAGAAGTCGGTGTTGTCAGCCTTTGGCTTCTTGTTATAAGCATAGCAGGCGGCATGAGCACCATAGTAGCTTGCCACTACAGCACCATCTATCTCCAGTTCCACACCGTCGTCACCGTCCACTGCAAACTGCCAGTCACCGGCAGTGGCGTTGAATTCCGTAACCGCAAAGATGTTGAGATAGTTGCCATTGTCGTAGCGACCATTGGTTTCATTGTCATCAAGATTGGCAAGCAACTTTGGATAACCGGACTGCAGACTGCCTGGCTGATATGAGTTAATCAGATTGGCATGGTCGCTGCCGGATGCTGTATTGGTGTGGTTGTATCGGGCAACAAGAATCTTACCGGCCTGATCCCAAACGACAGTACCTACTGTGCTCGTTATAGGAGCATCAGAGGGGCCAATGCCTATGAGCGCGGTAGATTTGTCTGTGCATGTGTAACCTGATTCACAATCGTCGCTGGTCATGCACATGCTTTTGTACTGCACGGTTGCACTCGAATTG
Source organism: Geobacteraceae bacterium (assembly GCA_043725245.1). Classification (GTDB taxonomy): domain Bacteria; phylum Desulfobacterota; class Desulfuromonadia; order Geobacterales; family DSM-12255; genus Geoanaerobacter. The sequence continues at coordinate 9,919 of JAYSLX010000225.1, forward strand.
TAGCAGAGCCTTCCCGTCACCTCTTTGCCCCAGCTGTGGGCGTCATGCGGGATATTGCTTCGCTCAAGAATCGTCGTGTTGCTGTCTGTACTCCTGTGGCCGCCGTAAAGCACCTTGCGAAGCGTATCCATACGTGACATGGAGAGCCAGTTGAGAATATTGCCGCTCCACTGGCTTGCAGCACAAAACTTGTTGGTTGCCCCACCTGCAGGCACAAACTTCGCCGTTCCTGTACTGTCGTATGTGTAACAGACATCCGGGTCAAAATAACCGTAATATGTCACTGAGTGTTTGTAGGTGATCTCTAGTCTTCCATCGCCATCGATATCTGATGCGTCGTTATACCCCTCGTAGTAAAGCTTGTGCTCCCGCCCGGTCATAAACATGACAAGCGGCGGCACGCTCTGGGCAATAAAGGGTGGTTGAATGCAGTAGTCGTTCATAACCGCTGCCGAAAGCGGGCCGGGAGATAGAAAAGCCGCGACAAGGCATGTCAACAGTAAAACAGTTTTGATAAAAGCTGACTGTTTCATCTTTTCCACTCCTCGATAATTATCTGGTTGACCATTGCCCCTTCAACCCGGACGATTACTGGGGTCCCAGGCGTAACGTAACTTATGCGCGATTTTTTTTCTTCAAAATTCCCTGAAGCGCTTCTTTCATGAACGACAACTGCAACTTTCTGGGCAAAAGGTAAAACCCTGTTGGCAACAGTTATTGATCTATCGGAAACTTCAACTACCTTTCCCGTAAAGAAATAATGATTGGATGCGGCAAAGGCCGAAAGGGCAAGAAGTCCCAATAAAGTTGCAATGACAATAATCTTCATGACTCTTTACCTCCGAATTGCTACCTGTCCTCATCTCCATTTAAGAGCTTACGAATCTTGTCAGCTTCCCTGAAACCGCTTACAATCCTGCCGTTAGGGAGAACAAGCGTAGGGGTCCCCGTGATGCCGAGTGATTCGGCGAGCTTTATCGATGCATCCACCGGCTCCTTTGCATCCTTTGGCCCAGGCGCCGGCAGTTGCTCGCCCCCAAAGGCCTTGTTAAGGAGATACGCCGGGTCTGACCCTCCCATGATAACCCTGGCCTTGTCATAGGCCCCCGGATGCATCTTCAGCGGGAACATCTTAACGTAAATGCCAAGGTCGGGATCCATATATATCAGCTTGATCAACTCCATATGAAGTTTTGAACAAAAGGGACATTCCGGATCGGTAAATACGAAGAGCCGCTTCTTCCCATCGGGATTGCCGAAAACTATCGAATTACTTGTCGGCAGGCTTTTTACATCTACCTTGTTGATTTTAGGCTGGGCTCCCTGCTGGGGTGCCTCGCTTATCGGTTTCTTGGTCGCAAGAGAAAAGATCGGCCCAGGAACCAGATGTTTCTTGGCAAAATCAAGATAAGCGATACCCTGCTTTCCATTGCTCTCCAAGGTAATTTCGTAGAGGCCCTTTATTGCTGCATTCTTCACGGATGTGACCTTGCCGACCTCAACCAGCAATTTGTCAGCCTCCTCCAGACCCAATTTATGGCACCGGATACAATCGTGAGCAGACAGGTCAGTCCCCTGCTCGCACCCCTCTTCTGACATCGCCAGGGTAGTAACAAACAAGGCTGCAAAAAGTAAAATCAGAGCGAATAAAAACCTTTTCATATATTCCCTTTCGTCATTATTCATCCGTTTGTTAAGTAATTACTGTATCATTAGCAATAAAAAATAAAAGCAACAGTAGTGCCACCTTGAATATACACCTCCAACACTCTTATATTACATACCTTATACCCATCGCTTCACCCCTGCCCACTCCCCTGCTATGCAAATATTGCATATATAAACCCTTTACAACGCAATTATTACATACAATCTACTCTACGCTGGCATATTCTTTGAGTTTATAGAGAAGTGCCCGGTGGCTTATCTCCAGGAGTTTTGCTGCCTGGGTCCTGTTGCCGCCGGTCTTTTCCAGTGCCCGACGGATAAAATCCCTTTCAATTATTTCTCCCGCCTGCCTGAGGGAGAGACAGTCAGCTGGAATGATTGGGCCGGTATCGTTTGAAATTCGCTCGCGTATCCTCTCGGGGAGAGATTCCGGTCTGAGAGTTGTCCCCTCGCACAGGATCAGCCCCCGCTCGATGACGTTCTCAAGTTCACGCACATTGCCCGGCCAGTCGTAGTCGAGCAGGGCCTGCAATGCAGCAGGAGAACTGCTTACCCCTTGCCTGCCGAACCGTTCCCCAAGCTTGGCAAGAAAATGGGACACAAGCAGCGGAATATCTTCCATCCTTCCGCGAAGAGGAGGGAGAGTCAGGGCAAACACGTTTAACCTGAAGTAGAGGTCTTCACGGAAACGCCCCCTAATAACATCCTGCTCAAGATCACGCGAAGTCGCTGAAATAACCCTCACATCGACCTTCATGGCGGATGCCCCCCCGACTCTTCTTATCTCCTCCTCCTGTAAAACCCTCAAGAGCTTTACCTGAAGCGCCAGCGGCATCTCCCCAATCTCGTCCAGAAAAAACGTGCCCCCATCAGCCTGCTCGAATAAACCGACCTTGTCAGACGAGGCGTCGGTGAATGCACCCTTAACGTGACCGAACAGCTCGCTCTCCAGGAGGTTTTCCGGGATGGCCCCACAGTTTACGCCGACAAACGGACCCTTGCTGCGGATACTGTTATAGTGCAGCGCCTTGGCAATCAGCTCCTTGCCGGTGCCAGACTCGCCCAGTATGAGAACAGTGGTCTTGAAATCGCATACCTTCCTGACCAATGCGAATACAGCGAGCATTGAGGGGTTCTTGCTTACAATCCCGGCAAAACCGAACTCGCGGGTCACTGCCTCCTTAAGCTTTATGTTTTCTTGTTTAAGCCGCTCGCGCTCCTCTGCCTTCTTCAACACCAGAGCGATTTCGTCGCTCTTGAACGGCTTGGAGATGTAGTCGTATGCCCCCATTTTCATGCACTCGATGGCAGCATCCACGGTTCCGTATGCCGACATCATAATAATAGTTGATGTGATTCCCTCTCGTGCAGCGCTCTGTAAAAAGAGTACGCCGTCCATAACCGGCATACGTATATCACAAAGGATGAAGTCGTAGGATTTCTGTGCTGCGAGGGAAATAGCAGCCCCACCATCCTCTGCAAGATCAACCAAATAGCCGAGTTTCTGAAGCAACACCTTCAGCATGTGACGAAGGTTATCTTCGTCGTCCACCACCAGTACACTCCTTCTATCCGAAACCTTCATCACGGTCATCCGCCTGTCCCTTTCACCGGCAGCCAAATACTGAAACAGGTGCCGATACCTGGATCGCTGCTCACAGTAATCCTCCCGCCAAAGGAGTCAACGATCCGTGCCACAAGAGAGAGGCCGAGCCCAGTCCCTTTCCCCGGCTCTTTGGTTGTGAAAAACGGGTCAAATACCCGATCCAGATTTTCCGCTGAAATCCCCTCTCCACTGTCCTGGATGTCAATCCTGATATATTGAGACTCACCGGCAAGAGAAAACGACGAAAGGAAGGCACCACCAAAGTCTTCTCTCCGACGTCCGTGAACCTCCCTGGTCAAATCCAGAGACCGCAAATCGTCGGAAAGTTCACAGGAAACTGCACGAACCTTTATGATTCCACCATTGGACATTGCATCCCTTGCGTTAATAAGCAGGTTTATCAGTACCTGCTGAAACTGGAATCGGTCGAGACATAATTCGGGGAGGTTATCCTCGACAACGAGGTCGGTAGATACGGTCCTGAAAGCGCCCTGACCGGTCAACAGAGCCAAGGTTTCTTCAATAATAGGGCCTGCCGGAAGCGACTCCAACTCACCCTGCGATGGACGGGCAAAATTTAGCAGATCACAAACGATCCTGTCAATCCGCTCTGCCTCCTGATCGATCCTGAGTGCATAGTCGAATTTATCCGCGTCATCAGCCAATTCCTCCCTGAGAATCCCTGCGTAACCGATAATAGCAGCCAGAGGCGTGCCGATTTCATGTGCGGTTCCAGCTGCAAGAAGGCCTAACGAGGCAAGGCGCTCTGAGCGAAGACCCTCTTCGCGGGCAACCTGGAGCTGGTTGTTGACTCGCTCGAGTGATCGGACGTGACGTTCGACCTCGGACCGATTGTCTCTGAGCGCTGAAAGCATGGCGTTCAAGGAGTCGGCAAGTTCGGCTATTTCCGCACTTCCTGGGACATTGACCACCTGGCTGTAATCACCGGATGCAATCCTCTCGGTAGCATGTATAAGGCGACGCATAGGAAGTACGATAATACGTTTGAGCAAAATATACCCCAGTACGAGCAGGACGAGAAAATCAAGGATAAAATAGGTCTGAAACAGCCGTCGTGACTTGGCAAGACGGGCATGTTCTCGTGAGAGGTTGAGAGAAAGCCTTGCAGCACCAAACGTCTGCCCCTGGAAGGTTAGTGGTGCATAGAGCAATACCTCCTGCCGGCCATGGGAAATGACGGAAGAGTCAATTCCGCTCCGCAGTGTAGCCTGAAGACGGAGGTCTGCACCTTTCCTGTCTGCAAGGGAAAATATCGTCTTCCCATTTTTGTCGACGAGAAGCAAGCCAGAAAAACCGTCCATCTGTGTAAGCGAATCCGCAAAAACTGCAAATGCCGATTCCTTAAGATTTCGGGCAGCCAGAGGCATCGGAATAGCTCTCCGGAGCGTTATGAGCAGGGCCTTCCCCTCTTCGCCTTTCATGGTGTAGACGTCCTGCTCTGCGGTGGTGAATGCAATAAGGCTCAGGAGAAGCCAGGTGAGAAACAGGAGAGAGGAGAGGGCCAGAAGGATTGAATAGGTCAGGCTGAATCGAAAGTGTTTCATGCTGGCTCTACCCCCCCGGCCTGACGCCAAGGCTCAGATACCAGGTAATGATCCGGCTCCCGTAAAATACATACAGGATTGCACTGAACGCAAGGAAAGGTCCGAAAGGGATAGCAAGCTTCGAGTCACGGCCTCGGGCAAGCATGAGGCTCACCCCGATCACCGAACCGACCAGTGACGAAACAAAGATGATGAATGGGATTGAACGCCAGCCGAGAAACGCACCCATCATGGCCAGCAGTTTGATGTCGCCGCCACCCATACCCTCCTTGCCGGTAAGACACTGGTAGCCATAAGCAACCAGCATAAGACTGCCGCCGCCGGCAAGGATGCCGATGAGAGAGTCCTGCCACCCGAGTGATGGCAGGAAGAAGGAAAATGCCAACCCAACGGCAATTCCAGGCAGACTTATCACGTCCGGTATGATCTGATGGTCGAGATCTATAAAGGTTATTACCACAAGGCTTGAACAGAAGATGAACAAAGCAAGAAAGGTAAGGGTCGATCCGAATCTGACGAACAGGAAGAGAGTCAGAAGGCCGTTAAGCGCCTCGACAAGTGGATAGCGGAAAGAGATGTGAGCTCCGCAGGCGCGACACCTCCCCTTAAGGAGCATGATGCTCAGAATCGGAATATTGTCATACCACCTGATAATGTAGCCGCAGAGAGGGCAGCTCGAACGGGGCGACACAACAGACCTCTGCTCGGGAATGCGGCAGATGCATACATTCAGAAACGAGCCGACGACAGCGCCGTAAATAAAGGCAAATATAGGAATTACTAACGGAAAGGGCATGTATGGAGGCTTCCTGATCTAATGACAGAAGTAAGTATAGCGAAGAAAGCGTGGTTTGCCAGGGGGTGCTGCCTCCTGAGTGCATTTCTAATATTCATTTTTTTGAATATCTGATAGAGTTTGCGCAAGGAGGAAACAACAATGAAAGAACTGCTGATACTCTTTGGGATCCTGGCCTTCTGGATAATACTGCAGAAGTATATACTGCCGAGGCTCGGGATCCACACCTGAATGTCGGATTCATGCGACCTCGGGGACCGAGGTGCCAAAAAAAAAGACCAAGAAAATCCGTAACGGGAAAGGGGCCGCTTCCAATCTGCGGCCCTTTACTTGCTGCTGTTTTCACCTCGTAGACTCTTCCAGTACCACCAGATAGCCGTCAGGGTCGAAGCACCAGAGATCCTTCACCCCATAGGGCTGCTCTTCCAAATGGTAAAGAATCTCGAGACTCTCCTCCATAATCGCCTGATAAATTTCGTCCAATCCCTCAACCCTGAAATGTAGGGTTGCCCCAACCCCTTTGGGAAACATGGATAAACGCTCCTCAAGAACCGGGTGGACCTTAAGCACAGTAGCCTCCTCCACAAAAATAAGCTCACAACCTTCAAGCTTCAAGGAAAGGTGCTCAGGTGCTCCGAGTACGGTCATCGCTCTCTGAACAGGAAGTTCAAGAATACCCGCATAGAAGGCTTCGGTAGTGGACAGGTCGGCAACTGCCAATTGCAAGGTAACACTTTTCATTCCGTTCATCCGCCAAACAGCCTGTTAGAATATCTAGCCAAAACGCTCAGGTAGTTGGTAAATATCATGATGCCCACGACAATAAGAAATACTCCGGTGACTATCTCGAACAGACGGATATATTTTTTAAAGCGGTTAAAAACCGTAAGAAACTGGTGCATGGCGAGGGATGAAAGGAAAAAGGGGATCGCCAACCCCATTGAATACACCAGAAGCAGGGAAATCCCATGAAAAACCGTATCTTCTGTGGCTGCAACCATGAGGATTGAAGCGAGGATCGGACCGATACAGGGTGTCCATCCTGCAGCAAAGGCAAGCCCGACCAGAAAGCTCCCAAGGTATCCGGCAGGCTTGCGATGGATGCTGACCCGCTTTTCCCCGTGGAGGAGATGAATCGGCACGAGTCCGGTAACGTGGATACCAAAAACGACAATCAGAGCGCCACCGACTTTCCTGATCAACGCCATATGTGTTTGGAGAAACCCTCCGATATACGTAGCAGAGGCCCCGAGGAGGACAAAGACAACAGTGAAGCCGGCAATGAAAAGAAGCGTATGGATTGCCGTGAGTCGGCGAACCTTATGCGTCGGATGTTCTTCCTGAAGATCCGCAAAGGAAAGGCCAGTAATGTAGGTAATAAAAGAAGGGATAAGTGGTAGAACACAGGGAGAGAGAAACGAGAGAAACCCTGCGATAAAGGCCCCGACGTACGATATGTTTTCAGCTCCCATTCCTGTTGCCCCGTCCCTGTAAACTTTCTACTTCGGTAGAATCCCGTTAAGGAAGGATACCACCTCTGGTGCCCCCCAGTCCATCCCGCCGATGACCTTTTTTATTATAACGCCTTTACCGTCTATGATGAACGTCTCGGGAACCCCGGTAATGCCGTACATCTTCCCTACTCTCTGATCCTTATCGTTAAGGGAGGGAAGAGTTATGCCTGTCCGAGCGAAATAAGCCTCGACCGCCCCCTTGCCACCTTCGTCTATGGAAACGGCTAACATCTGAAACGGCTTGCCAGTCATGGCCTGGTTAAGACGTACCATTGACGGGATCTCCTCTTTGCACGGAGGACACCAGGTCGCCCAAAAATTAAGAAATACAACTTTTCCTCTAAGGGATGCAAGGCTCACATCCCGACCAGCCAGGTCTTTAAGAATGAACTCAGGTGCTTTCGAACCCTCCTTCACCATACCAACTGCGGAACCCTTGCCGTTCTCATCCTTCGAACAACTGCAAAAGGCCACACAAGAGATAAGTATGACAGTCATCAAAACTCTTTTCATCGTAAAACTCCTATGGTTGATCAGACTACTGAAACTTCCTGAGAAACCTTAACCTATTTATGACAATAATGAAAGGATTACAAGGGGATTTTACGGAGAATAGAAGGAGAATTGCCGCGATATAGCGGCACTCTAAATGAGGGAGGAGTGATCGTGAATATTACTAGAAATCTTCCCCGCGTATCTGCTGGCGTACCTTACGGGTGGAAACGGCAAGCGGAAGAAGTTCAGTATGCCTTTCGAGAACCTCATCAAGGGTCTTACCGTCATTGATTATTATATCTTCCCCACCCAGATGGGTCTTTGCGAAATGGCGCCCATCTTCCCTGCAGTAAACCTGAACATGATAACGATCACCCTCCAGCTCTATTTGCACTTGATGAACTAAAGTTCCATGCCCCATAACATTTCACCCCTGAATTAAATTAACCTAATAAAAACATTTAATGGGTTTGTGAGTGCAATATTAGAGCCAGCCGCATTTATTCTTATTTTCTGCAGTTTTGTTTTGGGCAAGAGGGGAATGGTCTGCTATATAACTAAATGTGGTAACGGCTTTTAACGCTGCCGAGTAACCACATAGTCGGCCAGCCCAAGCAGAGCTGCCTTGTCCGAGGTGTGGGGAAATGATTCGATGGCCGATTTTGCTCGGTCTACATACTCTTTTGCCCTTGAAACAGTAAATTCAATGCCCCCATGGCGATGAACCAGATCAAAAACGAAGGCAAAATCTTCATCCTCGAGGGTTTCAGCAGTAACGATCTCGCCGACCCTTTCTTTCTCAGCCTGAGTGCAGTAATTGAGTGTGTGGATGAGTGGCAGGGTAATTTTCCCCTCTTCCAGGTCATGCCCGATACTTTTGCCAAACTCAACCTGGTCGGCGGCATAGTCAAGCACATCGTCCATAAGTTGAAAGGCAATCCCAAGCTCCATGCCGAAATCACTGAGCGCAAGTTCCTTTTCGACCGGCACCTTGCCGAGAATACCACCAGCCTGGCAGGCAGCTGATATAAGAACCGCGGTTTTGCACTTCACCACGTTGATATAGCGCTCCTCTGTCATGGAGATATCGCTGGTGCAAACCAGTTGGAGCACTTCGCCCTCAGCGATCATGGTGGTAGCGCCTGACAGGACGCGCAGTACGTTGATATCTCCATCGGCAGCCATCAGCGAAAATGACTTGGCAAATAGAAAGTCGCCGACCAGCACCGAAGCCTCATTCCCCCAGAGAGTATTGGCGGAGGCTATGCCGCGACGAAGGTTGGCTTTATCAACGACATCGTCATGCAGAAGTGTAGCGGTATGAATGAACTCGATTACACTGGCCAACGGGACATGACGATCACCCTGATAGTTGCAGAGTTTTGCAGCAAGAAGGAGCAATGCCGGCCTGATACGCTTGCCGCCGCTGGAAAGGACATACTCACCCACCTTGCGGATCAGCGGCACATCAGACGCAAGATCTTTCTTGAACCGTGCTTCTACCTGCTTGAGTTCGTCCCCGATAAGGGCCAGTGCCGCATCCATTAATTAGTGCCCCCTGGCAAAATTCTCCGGCAATACTAGGGGACGGTTCGCGTTTTGTCAAAGCTTTTCTGGCAACTGAAGCGCGTTTGCAGAACTCCTACACCTTGCAAAAAAGGGAACTAAAGGGTAAGCTGTGCGCTTCATGAGTAAAGCAACCTGTCACCATATACCGAGAGGTAACGAGATGAAACGTTTCACTTGTATGATGCTCGCCTCACTGATTGTTACACTCACTGCCTCAACCGCTTTCTGCTCCGGCCTTAACGACCGGGTCAGGGAATACACCCTGCAAAACGGGATGAAACTCCTGATGGTAGAGCGTCACACCTCGCCGACACTCTCCGCATGGATCCGCTTCAAAGTGGGAAGCGTCGATGAAAGAAGCGACGAACGAGGCTTGGCTCACCTCCTGGAACATATGCTGTTCAAGGGAACCAAGACTCTCGGGACAAAAGACTATACCTTGGAAAAGCCGATTCTGGACAAGATCGAAACTGTGGCACTGGAACTCATGGCAGAGAAGGCCAAACGCGACAAGGGTGACAGCAAGAAGATCGACGAACTTCAGAAGGAGCTTTCGCAACTCGAGACAGACGCTGGGAAATATGTCATTAAGGAAGAGTTTGCAGATATCTATTCAAAGAATGGCGGTTCAAACTACAATGCCTTCACAAGCAAGGACGGCACAACGTACCTGATAGGACTCCCCTCCAACAAGCTCGAACTATGGGCCGCCATAGAGTCCGATCGAATGAAGAACGCTGTGCTCCGTGAGTTCTACACGGAACGAGATGTGGTGATGGAAGAGCGCCGACGCTCCTATGAAGCTGAACCTGCCGGTCGACTATGGGAGACCTTCCTGGCCACTGAGTTCGTAGCTCATCCAAACGGCCAGCCGGTTATCGGCTGGATGTCGGACATCGAAAACCTCACCCGTACCAAAGCGGAAAAGTTCCTTAAAAACTACTACGCACCCAACAACGCAATCATTGCCATAGTTGGAGACATCGATCCGGAAAAGACCATTTCAATGGTGGAGAAATACTTCGGCGACATCCCGCCGGGCAAGCAGGTCCCGCCTGTTGCAGTCCAGGAACCACCTCAATACGGCGAGAAGCGGATTGAGGTGGTAGGAGATGCTGAACCAGAGCTCTTGATCGGCTTCCATAAACCGAGCATCCCCGACCCTGACGACTACATCTTCGATGTCATAGACATGATACTTGCAGATGGCCGTACTTCACGCCTCTACAAAAAACTGGTGGTCGAACGGCAGCTTGTCACAGAAGTCGGTTCCTTTTCTGCGCCCGGCAACCGATACCCCAACCTCTTCGTAATCACTGCAACACCCCGTGCACCACACACCGTGCAGGAGGTGGAGGCAGCCATCTACGAGGAACTGGAGAGACTTAAAACCGAACCAGTGGCTGATCGGGACCTTAAAAAGATCCTCAACCGCTTAGAATACGAGGAGTTCCGTCAAATGGGCTCAAACGGGGGGCTGGCAAGAAACCTTACCGAGTACGAGGCAGTGACCGGCAATTGGCGCTATCTCATTGAGCACCGCCAGAAGGTTGCGGCAGTCACCCCTATGGACGTAATAAACGTTGCCAGGAAATATCTCATCATGGAAAACCGTACGGTAGGTTTCATCTCAAAGAAGCAGAAAGAGGTCACTAAATGATAAGAACCACCTGTAGATTTCTGCTCCTTCTCCTTCTGGCTGGCGCCGTTTCCGCATGTGCGACCTTTCAGAAAGCAGTAGACCCTCGCACAATGACCTTTCCGCCGCTCACCTTCGAGATCCCCAAGAGCCAGAGGATACTCCTGGGTAACGGCATGGTGATCTACCTCCTGGAGGACCACGAACTTCCGATCGTTAATATAAATGCCTACGTCAACACCGGAAGCATTTACGAACCTGTTGACAAGACCGGGCTCGCAGGGCTGACCGGCGCAGTGATGAGGTCAGGCGGCACCGATGAACTGCCGCCTGAGAAAATGGACGACGAGCTTGAGTTCATGGCCTCATCGATCGAAGCAGGGATAGGCCAGGACGTCGGAAATGTCTCCATGTCGACCCTGACAAAAAATCTCGACCGGACCCTCCAGATCTTCTCACAGGTCATTATGCGTCCGGCATTCAGGGATGACAGGCTGACTCTTGCGAGGAACCAGAGCATAGAAGGTCTGCGGCGCCAAAACGATAACCCCAAGGGGATCGCAGACCGCGAACTGCGCAAGGCCCTCTATGCCGGACATCCGCTGGGCAGCTATGCAACCATTGAGAGCATCCGTAATATTGCCCGTGAAGACCTTGTAGGATACCACCGCCGGTTCTTCCGACCGGACCGCACCATCCTGGCAGTAGCGGGCGACATCAACGCAAGCGACCTCACCAGGAGGATTGAGAACCTCTTTGCAGGGTGGGAAAAGGCATCCGAACCGATCCCTTCCATAGCGCTGCCTCCCACCCAGGTCAAGGCACAGGTCCTCCTTGCCCACAAGGAGGTGAACCAGACAGCCATAAGGATGGGGCACTTGGGAATCGACAAAGACGACCCGGATCTCTACGCCATTCGGGTCATGGACCAGATCCTGGGTGGAGGCTTCACCTCGCGGCTTACCACCGAGATCCGCTCAAATCAGGGTCTGGCCTACAATGTGGAGAGCCATTTTGATGTTGGAAGGCGCTTTGTAGGTACCTTCATTGCTCAGACTGAAACAAAGTCCGCTTCCACGGCAAAAACCATCGGACTGATCCGCGACATTATGACAGGAATGACTAAGGAACAGGTGACCGACCAGGAGCTGGACCTGGCAAAGAACTCCATCATAAACGCATTCATTTTCGGATTCGTTAAGCCGGAGTCAGTTGTCAACCAGCAGGCAAGACTCGAATATTATGGTTATTCAAGCGGATACCTGGAAAACTACCGGCACAACATTGCAAAGGTGACAAAGGAGGATGTCCTTTCCGCCGCAAAGAAGCGTCTGCACCCCGATGCAATGGTCATCTCCGTGGTGGGGAACGACAATGCCTTTGACAAGCCTCTCTCATCATTCGGATTTGTGACCGACATAAAGCTGGAAACCCCGGCAATGGAGACCAAATGAGGCGTATGATTCCCTTCCTGCTCCTGTTCACCTTGATTGCCGGAACTGCAGCCGCACAGCCACCGCAGCCAACCACTCAACCAGGTGTCCCGATCCTCCTCTACCACCGTTTCGGCCCAACGGTCGCCGACGGCATGACCATTACTACGCCAGTGTTCGAATCCCATTTGAAATACCTCAGGGACAACGGTTACACAGTCATCCCACTTCGAAGACTTGTGGACTGGTACCAGAAAAAAGCTCCGGCTCCCCCTCCAAAGTCTGTGGTAATTGTCGAGGACGACGCCCATAAGACCGTTTATAGCGACATGCTGCCGCTGGCCAGGAAGTACAAGGTCCCGGTGACAGTCTTTGTCTACCCGTCGGCCATCTCCAACGCAAAGTATGCAATGACCTGGGATCAGCTGCGTGAACTGAAAAAAACGGGCCTCTTCGATATCCAGTCACACACCTACTGGCATCCCAACTTTAAGAGGGAGAGGAAGAAATTAAAACCTGCCGAATTAGAAAAACTGGTCGATTCACAACTGAAAAAGTCGAAGGAGAAGCTGGAGAAGGAGTTGGGGGATAAAGTCGAGATGCTCGCCTGGCCCTTCGGTATCTACGACGACTACCTGCTGAATCGCGCCGCTCATGCCGGCTACACTGCCAGCTTCACAATCGAG
>JAYSLX010000226.1:0-13951 GCA_043725245.1 Geobacteraceae bacterium
CTGCCGACGGGCAGCCTGCACAGGCTCCGCCCGATGGGCAGGCCGGAGCGGGACTCTCGCTCTTTCCGCCGCCGTATCCTTCGGCATGCCAACCGCCACCCTTGAGGGTGAATGCGGTTGAGGAGATGAGTTTCTTTACGTCGCCGCCACAGCTGGGACATTCCTTTGCCGGCTCGTCTGAGAACTTCTGACGCAGTTCGTAGGTGTGTTCGCATGCGGTGCACTGGTATTCGTAGACTGGCATTTCTGTTATTCCTCCCCTGAAACATGATTCTCTTTTTAATATAGTGATTCGTATATGGTTTTGTCAAGAGTGTTCATTAAGAATCTTCATCAAGAAGGGAGGTAATTGCTTCTGTACTGACCCCGCGGACAAGGAGCGTCTTGTGACGGGATTTGGCACCAGATATGACGGATACTCGCGATTTTGCCAGGCCAAGTGTCTTGGCGATGAACTCGGCAAGTTGCCGAGTTGCAGCGTCTTCCACCGGTGGCGATGTGAGCCTGACTTTGAGGGCCTCTCCCTGAACTCCGCAGATTTCAGTATGGCTCGCCCTTGGCTGGACATGGACTGAAAAGAGAATGCCGTCAGGGGTTTCAGTTATCTTGAGCAGGGGGATGGCCTGTCATTCGCCTGTGGCGTTAAGTAGTTTCAAATGGTTTTCGAGGATGGATCTGAATGACGCCTCGAACTGGAGCTTTTCACGACGGAGATCCTGGATCTGGTTGCCAAGTTGCAACAGGCGGTTCTCGGCATCTGCCAGAAGCCTGTCCGCTTTGATTTCCGCCTCGGAGACGATGAGTGTAGACTCTCTCTTGGCATTGGACTTCATCTCTTCGGTAATCTTCTGGGCCGCCAGCATTGTTTCCCGCAGGGAGTTCTCGCGATGGCGCGTCTCTTCCAGTTCAGCCGAGGCCTTGCGGACCTGTTCCTTCAGATCGGTATTCTCACGGATCAGCCCTTCCATCTCCTTTGATACCACCTGCAGAAATGCATCGACATCATCGGAGTCGAGTCCTCCGAACATTTTTCCCTTGAACTGCTGCTGCTGTATGTCGAGAGGAGAGATCTGCATGAAAATCAGTTCCCCATGCCGAATTTAAGGCGGTTGACCAGTTCGAAGAGGGAGGAGACCAGGAACTTTTGAAGGAAGAAGATGGCGAGAAGAATGAGAAGAGGGGAAAGGTCCAGGCCGCCTGTGTCGGGAAGAACTCGGCGGACCCTTTGCAGTAAGGGTTCCGTGGCCCGGTAAAGAAAGCTGACAATCGGGTTATAGGGATCCGGATTTACCCAGGAGAGAATTGCCCGGGCAATCAGGATATACATGTAAATAGTAAGGGCAAAATCCAGGATATAGGCAAGGGCATTTATGAAGTTGGCAATTATGAACATTGAACCCTCATGTATAAAAGCTCAGACAGCTTGCATTCTTATACAGAAATCAATCTCTGCTGTCAAGAAGGCCGACAGAAGGGGGGCTGGGATCCGTAATTATATCAAGGGTTGATTTTCATGTTTTATCGATTCGCACTGCACGTCAGCCTCCAGGCAACAGGATAAACCAGACAGTTTATCTGCTTCAAAACCAGACATATCATGAACCTGCGACATTTTTTATATTTTGCTTGACAAGCTTCCCCGTTGTGGCAAAAATGCTCACGAACAATCACAAATGAACTACCCCGCAGCAAGCTGCGAGGTATCACATCGGTAATTTGATTCTATCATCGAAGCAAGCTTCGAGGAATTTACCCGCAGAGATTAAATACATTGGTAATACGATAATACTAAACCATTCGTGAGAATGGGACGGAAAGCCTACAGGGTCTCACTGAGACTGCCGGGTCGCCGAAATATCCAGAAGATATTCGGCCCCGGCTTTTTTTGTGCCATCACATTCGTATCTGCGGGTGAGGCCCGGCGTCACGATCCTGGTCGAACTTCCGGCACAGGGATGTGTAAATCATTGAAAGGACCTTTTTTGATCCATGCGCCGAATCATTAAGCTGATATCCTTATCCAATACGCTTCGTCTTATAGCTCTTTTTGTCGTTATAGTATCTCTCCAGGGATGTACAGCAATGAAAAGAGCTCATGAGGAAGACCAGCTTATTCCAAGACAATTGGAAGAAAATCTCGAACGAAACGAGTTTTCTGTTGCCAAAGGAGATGATGTCATTGGTCGGTTGAGATTCATCCGTCTTGAAAAGGGGGATACGCTACCGGATATTGCCAGGCACTTCAGCCTGGGACTCAATGGCGTCAGTGCAGCTAATCCAGGTGTAGATATATGGGTGCCTGAGGCCGGAGCACGTATCATATTGCCTCTGAATTTTATTCTGCCGGATGCTCCGAGAAATGGGATCGTGATCAACTTGGCCGCTATGAGGCTTTTTCAATTTAAAGGGAATAGTGAGCCTTTGACCGTATTGACCTACCCTGTCGGTGTGGGTACTGAAGAGCGACCTTCGCCCAGAGGCCTCATGCGCGTGGAGCGCAAGGTAAACCGGCCTACCTGGCATGTGCCCGCCTCAATTGCCAAAGATCATCTGAAAAAAGGAGATCCTCTCCCTGCTAAAGTTCTGCCGGGACCTCAAAATCCCTTAGGAGAATATGCGCTCTATTTAAGTGCGCCGAGTTATTTGATCCATGGCACTAATAAACCGGCCAGCATTGGTCTCAGGGCAACCAATGGTTGCATACGGCTCTATCCTGAGGACGTGAAAAGGCTCTACGAGAGCACTCCGGTCAAAACACCCGTAAGCATCGTTAACCAGCCATATCTCGTCGGTCAAAGCAATGGAGTGCTTTACATGGAAGTTCACGGGTCCACGGAAGACGTGGATACTGCCGAGCTCGACAAGATATACAAAAAATTGAAAGCAATTGAAAAGGAATCAGGGCGCACACTTGACTGGAGTAAGGTCAAGAAGGTATTGGCCGAGGCTTGCGGGATTCCTGTTCCCATATCCGAGATCAGGCAGGGAAGTGGAAAAGGTTTTGCGGACTCCGTAGAGGTCAGGCACCCGGGCGAATTAAACGGCAGACCGAAAATACCGGAACTGGCAACAGATGCGTGGTCTGTTTTGGCTGCAGACCTGCGTGACGAGACTGATGCTGTGAGGCTTGCTGCCATTATCAACCACCAGGGCCCGCATATACCGGCACGGGTAGTAGCTGAGAACGCCGGCTACCAGGTCATCGCCGGCCCGTTCAACGATATTAAAGAGGCCAGGGATACAGTCAAACGCCTGAAGATTGACCTGGAAATAGATGGCAGATTGATTGAACCTGTCATGAAGAAATAGTCGGGTGAAAGGAGGTGATAAACGATGAAGAAAATTCTTTTGATGATCTCGATGATGCTTGTTCTTGCCGTTACGGTGGGGGGGTGTGCCACAAGAGGTGACCTCGAAAAAGTTCAGTCTCAGCAAATGATGACTGGTGCGAAAGCTGATCAGGCAGCGCAGGATGCGCAGGCTGCCAAGGCTGCTGCTGATACGGCCACGTTAAAGGCCGAGGCTGCCGCAACCCGCGCAGAAAACGCTCTGAAGATGGCAGAGGAAAGGGCGAAAATCGCAGACGAAAAGGCGAAAATAGCTGATGAAAAAGCGAAAATGGCAGACGAAAAGGCGATGAAGGCCGACGACATTTTCCGCAAATCAATGAAGAAGTAAGTCAATATTACGGGAAATGGTTGCCTTTGCCGTTAGTGCTCCGGGAAGGAAGTGGCAGGGTTTTGATGCTCTGCCACTTCCGTATCTTCCACCGTTCAAGCCTGTCAGGAACAATCGGCATGTAACCTGTCAAAACCAGGGCATCAGGCACTCATGGCCCAATCTGTTCCTGGTGCTTCCGTCAAAGGATGAGGAGATGAGGGAGTTGAAAACCTTCCAGGCGAATATGGGTAAAAAGCAAGGCAGGATGGGCAGGCATCTGATCGTATTCTTTGTCTGCATCATGCTGGCGCCGATGCTCATGTGCGGATGCAGCCACTTCAGTGAGGGATATCAGGCCAAGGCAACCTTCAGGGAAGCGAATGATTATTTCAGCCAGGGAAACTACACTGCCTCTCTGGGCAAATATCAGCAGATTATCGAAAAATTCCCCCCGGCGGGAGACAGGGTTCTTTTCGAGATGGGGATTATTTATTCGCATCCCGGGAATGAGCAGAAGGATTATCAGAAGTCTCTGGAGTGTTTCCTGAAAATAATAAATGATTATCCCGGGAGTGGTTACAGGAAGGACAGCGAAATAATGACATTTAACATCAATAATGTCATTGCCAAGGACAAGACAATTGCTGCGCAGAAGGCATTTATTGAATCTCTCCGGCAGGAGCTTAAAAGCAACGGGGTTGAGATAGTTGCGCTGAAAAAAGAGATAGATGCGCTTGCACACGAGGTTAAGAGCAAAGAGAACGAGATTGCTGCACTGAAAAAAGAGGCTGTTGTAATCCCGAAGGGACCGGCAGACAAGATTCTGATAGAAAAGAAAGACCGGCGATTGACGCTGATCTCTAATGGCAAGGCGCTCAAAACCTACCAGATAGCCCTGGGGGGAAACCCCATTGGTCCCAAAGAAAGGCAAGGCGATAACAAGACCCCGGAGGGAACCTACGTTATCGATTCAATAAACAAAAACAGCCGTTATCACCTATCTCTTCATATTTCCTATCCAAACGAGAAAGACAAAAAGCGCGCAAAAGAACTTGGTGTTTCTCCGGGCGGAGACATCATGATCCACGGCATTAAGAATGGATATTCGTGGGCTGGTGATTTGCACACAGAGGTTGACTGGACGAAAGGGTGTATTGCCGTAACAGACGAAGAAATAGAGGAAATTGACAAGTTAGCGCCAACTGGCACGACTGTTGAGATAAGTCCATGAAGACACAAAATCAGGGCATCGCCGTACTGCTCCACCAATCTCTTTGTCCCTTTTTGCCCCCGGTTCAAATTCATCCGCGTTTCATCCATCATCTTTGACACGCTCGTAAATCCGGCTACTTATACCATAGACGTTGTTAGAATTAAATGACTTTATTGAAGCTTTTATTAATGTTTCTTCAGTGTCAGCTTGATATTCTGAATGGGGAATTTACCCCACCGATTTCCGGAAGCGTAGCACCGCCGTGGTCAGGATGACCGAGCCGAGAATTAGTAGACTCAAGAGTTGTGGCCATAGGATGTCAAACCCGACACCCTTAAGAAAGACCCCACGGATAATGACCAGGTAGTAGCGCAGCGGGTTTATGTAGGTGAAATACTGGATCGATAGCGGCATGTTCTCGATGGGGAAGGCGAAACCGGACAGGAGCATGGCAGGAAAGGTGAACATGAACGAGCTCATCATCGCCTGCTGCTGGGTTCTGCTGATAGTTGAGATGAAGAGGCCGAAGCCCAGGGTGCTGAGCAGGAAGAGGCCTGTTGCGGCAAAGAGAAACAACAGGCTGCCGCGCATCGGTATTTCAAACCAGAATGCCGCCACCAGGGTGACGATGGCCACGTTTATGTACCCGATTAGGGCAAACGGCAGGGTCTTGCCGATAATGAACTCCCACCGTTGTATCGGTGTCACGATGATTTGCTCCATGGTGCCGATCTCCTTCTCTCTGACCACGGACATACTTGAGAGCATCATGGTAACAATGAGGACCATCTGTGCCATGACCCCCGGTACCATGTAGTTTCTGCTCTCCAGGTTTTCGTTGAACCAGGCGCGGCTCTCCAGTTCCACTGACGGGGTCTTGGTTTTCCCTGCGCCGCTTTGCATGAAACGCTCCAGAAGGATCCCGTTACTGAAGTGCTGCGCGATCTTCATTCCGTGCGAAAGGACGATCCGTGCCGTGTTCGGGTCAGTGCCGTCGATAATGATCTGCAGGGGAGCACTTCGCCTCCCACCCCTGACCAACTCCTCAAATCCGCGGTTGATCTGGACCGATGCCTTGATCCTGCCTTTATCCATGAGGTCCCGTACCTCAGCTTCCGAGCCTATCCTACGTACTATGGTGAAATATCCCGAACGTACGAGCTGTTCAACAAGTTCGCGGCTCGTTAAACTGTTGTCCATGTCGTAGATTCCGGTGGCGATGTTCTGTACGTCGGTGTTGACCGCGTATCCGAACAGTATGATCTGTACAATCGGCACGCCAAATACGATGAAACGCATCTTCGGGTCACGGAGGATCTGGGTGAACTCTTTAATCAGCATGGTCCGTAAGCGTTCGAACATGGATGGCCCGTTGGAAAGTTTAAGTAAAAGGTGATAGGTTAATTCTTAACAGCTAATAATTATTCTATTTTCTTCTTGAACTTTACTATCGCAAGCGACATCACTACCGTTCCGAACCCGATAAGGAAAAGCGCTTCTCTCCAAAGGACTTCCAGACCTACCCCTTTCAAATAAAGACCTCTGAGGATGGTGACGAAGTAGCGGGCCGGGATGACGTGAGTTACCCACTGGATCACGGTCGGCATATTTTCTATGGGAAAGATGAACCCGGAGAGAAGGAAGGCCGGAAGAAGGGTTGCCACAAGGGCGAACTGGCTCGCAACGAATTGGCTCCGGCCCGCGACACTGATGAGTATGCCGATGGAAAGGGCAACCAGGAGGAAGAGGATTGACATGCCGAGAAGGAGCGGCCAATCGCCCCGGAAAGGCACCTTGAAGATGAAGCGCCCTGCAAAAAGTGATATGGCAAGATCTATGATTCCTATGCAGAAATAGGGTATCAGTTTGCCGATGATCATTTCAGATCCGCGCAGTGGGGTTGAGATAAGCTGTTCCATGGTTCCTGTCTCCCACTCCCTGGCAACGGTCAGTGAGGTGAGAAGCGCTGCGATAACGGTCATGATAACCGCGATCAGTCCGGGCACAATAGCATTGCGCGACAGCATATCGGCATTGAACCAGACCCGCGGCTCCACTGTAAGGGGAGCAATGGGGGGGACACCCCCTGTGCGCCTGATCTCTTCAAGTGAGACATCCTCTGTAAAAGCGGCAACGATGAATTCCGCGTAACCCAAGGCAATAGTGGCGGTGTTGGCATCACTGCCGTCGATGATTGCCTGCACATGAGCAGACTTGCCGGCATTCAGCAAGCGGGCAAAGTCGGATGGAACGACAAGGGCAATCAATGCGCGCCGCTCGTCGATCCCCCGTTCGATGTCGCGGTAATTATCGGCCTGTCCGGCCAGAGCAAAATACCGTGAACCGGTGAACCTGCCGATAAAGTCGCGGCTTGCCGGGGTATCACACTGATCCCAGACCATGATCGGCACCCGGTCCACATCAAGAGTCAGGGCATAGCCGAACATGAAGAGGAGCAGCATCGGCAGGGCAAGTCCCATGATAAGGCTTCGCGGGTCGCGGATGACATGTATGAACTCTTTTTTAGCAACGGCCTTTATCCGTTGGTACTGCATAGAGGGACACCTGTCTGTAACAAGCGGTTTTGCAGACATTCTATCACTATTTACGTGGAGAGTGGCTGGGGATGCGATTTTCCGGTTTGTGGGGATCCAGCCAAAAAGTGGATAGCTTATTGCAAAATGTAACGTCATAGCATTTTATCATCCATTAACCATGCGGCAACGAGGCCCTGTGCGAGTAATCGTCCAGGGCCTCGTTGCCTTCAAAGGAGCCCCCAATGACAGCATCTGCCCATAAAGTAATCATCGATGACACGACCTTAAGGGATGGCGAGCAGACTGCCGGGGTTGTCTTCAGCCGACAGGAAAAGATCGGTATCGCCAGGATGCTTGATTCAATGGGTGTGCATGAACTGGAATGCGGCATACCGGCTATGGGGAAGGAGGAGAGAGATTCCATCCGCGCCCTGGTCGATATGGGGCTGAAGGCCAGGCTGATAACCTGGAACCGTGCCGTAATTAGCGACATCGATGCCAGTATTTCCTCCGGTGTTGCTGCGGTTGATCTCTCGCTGTCTGTTTCCGATATCATGATCCGAAACAAGCTGGGAAAGAGTCGCGAGTGGGTCAAGGAGCAGCTTAAGGCGAGCCTGGGATATGCAAAGGAACATGGACTATATGTTTCGATCGGCGGAGAGGATGCCAGTCGAGCAGATCTCAATTTCCTTGCCGAACTTATGGAGATTGCCCGTGGAATGGGTGCTGAGCGGTTTCGTTTCTGCGACACGCTGGGAATACTGGATCCTTTCACCATGTACGAGAAGGTAAAGGCCCTGCGGTCGGTAGTTCCTGCACTGGATATTGAGGTTCACACCCACAACGATCTGGGAATGGCCACTGCAAATGCAATTGCCGGCATAAAGGCTGGGGCTCGCTTTGTCAATACTACCGTGAACGGTCTTGGCGAGAGAGCCGGCAACGCGGCTCTGGAGGAAGTAGTCATGGCGCTGAAGGTCTCCTGTGGGATCGATCCCGGTATCGACACTCACCGCTTCCGTGAAGTATCGCGCTTTGTAGGCCTTGCATCACGCCGCCCGGTACCGGAATGGAAAGCGGTTGTCGGTGAGAGGGTGTTTGCACATGAATCGGGCATCCATGCTGATGGCGTAATCAAGGACCCACACAACTACGAGGGATTCGATCCAGGTGAAGTCGGGTTACGGCGTTTTCTGGTAATCGGCAAGCATTCGGGCACCACAGGGGTTATTGAACGATACAGAACACTCGGTATAGATCTTTCCCGTGAGCAGGCCTGCCTGCTTCTGGACCGTGTACGCAGTCTTGCCGGAAAGATCAAGCGATCCATGAATGATGCCGACCTTTTACGGCTTCATGATGGTTTGAATGAATCCTTTGCAGCCTGATTTAACTGTAAAGGTATGGATCGTGCTAGAAACGAAACCGAAGATAAGCTGAACGAACTAAACTACGAGGGGACATGATCATGAAATCTGCGCTGATCTGCGATGATGAGTCTGTCATCAGGTTGAGTCTCAGGGCAATGCTCAAGGAACTCGGCTTTGATGAAATATACGAGTGTGCTGACGGTGCGGCAGCGGTTTCGACAGCTTTGGATCGACTACCTGATGTCATCGTCATGGATGTATCAATGCCAAAAAAAGATGGTATAACCGCTGCAATTGAGATCCGCACCAAGCTCAAGGTCCCCATCATTTTACTGACGGCCTGTCATGACCCGGAGGTCGTGAATCGTGCTATAAAGGCCGGCATTGCCGCTTTCCTCACCAAGCCGGTGCGTGCAGAAGAGCTCTGGCCTGCCATAGAACTGGCGTTTGCTCACAGCGACCAGGTCGAGAACCTCAAGGAACAGGTAGAGGATCTCAAGGATACCCTGGAGAGCCGTAAGGTTATTGAGAAGGCCAAAGGGGTGCTGATGAAGAGTCACGGCCTGACAGAGCCTGAGGCGTTTCGTAAGATGCAGAAGCTTGCAATGGACAAACGGAAGTCGCTTAAACAGATTGCCGAGGCGATTCTTCTGACAGAGTAATGCTGAAAATATGTGCAGCTAGTATCCACGCAAGCTTCTTTCAGCAAATAAATTTCATCAAGCATCGAAATATCAGCAGGTTACAAATTGGCACGGTCGGTGCTTAATGAAAAGTGTAAAGTTAGTCGGTTGCTTGGAAATCTAATACGTAGAGAGCCCATTTGATACGCTGGAGTATCTAATGGGCAAGATATCGGCAATGGCGCCTCAGACTGAATCTGGGGCGCCTTTTTTGTTGCCTCACACACAACCCGGCGGTGATTATTTCGTGATGATTCGTGCAGCGACAAGGAGGAAGCACCGCAGTTATAGCAGGGCTACTGCGAGGATGCAGCCGACGAAGACGATGTGCGAAGGGCGCGAAAGCAGTGCCGCCTAGCGAAAGGAGAAACAACATGAGACAGATCGCTATTTACGGAAAAGGCGGCATCGGCAAATCAACCACAACCCAGAACACAGTAGCGGGTCTTGCGTACCTCGGGAAGAAGGTCATGATCGTCGGTTGCGACCCCAAGGCAGACTCAACGCGGCTGATCCTCCACGCCAAGGCCCAGTCAACGGTCATGGACCTGGTGCGAGAGCGCGGCACCGTCGAGGACCTGGAGCTGGAAGATGTCATGAAGGTCGGTTACGGCGACACCAAGTGCGTCGAGTCCGGCGGACCCGAGCCAGGGGTCGGTTGCGCCGGCCGAGGTGTCATCACTGCCATCAACTTTCTTGAGGAGAACGGCGCTTACACCCCTGATCTCGATTTTGTGTTCTACGACGTTCTCGGTGACGTTGTCTGCGGCGGGTTTGCAATGCCGATCCGCGAAGGCAAGGCTGAAGAGATCTACATCGTCTGTTCCGGCGAGATGATGGCCATGTACGCTGCCAACAATATCGCCAAGGGTATCCTCAAGTATGCATCTTCCGGCAAGGTTCGTCTCGCAGGTCTTATCTGCAACGCCAGGAAAACCGACAAGGAGTTTGAACTGGTCAGTGCTCTGGCAGCTAAGCTCGGCACCCAGATGATCCATTTCGTTCCCCGCGACAATCAGGTTCAGAGAGCGGAGATGCGCCGGATGACCGTTATCGAATACTCCCCGGAGCATCCGCAGGCTCAGGAGTACCGGACCCTGGCTGAGAAAATTCTCAATAACAAGATGCTGGTGATCCCCACCCCGCTGGAGATGGAAGAGCTCGAGGACCTGCTTATGGAGTTCGGCATTATGGAGGCTGAGGATGAGACGGTTGTTGGAGTCGCCGAGTCCGCCGCGTAGTGTCCAAACGCTTTTGCGCCATCTTCGCGCCGGGCTGCGGATTGTCGTTGTGCGGAGTAGCGCTGTTACGCCTCTGCCGAAATTCTCGCCCGACGCGAACCTGGCATCAAAATCGTTCGTCCATGTGGTAAAAACTTTGAGGCGCTCAAAGTACGCCTTGTTAGGAGAATATTATGTCACATCCGATTAAAACAATTCCCGGCATCACTAAAGAATCGACCCAGGAGATGATCGAAAAAGCCCTGGAGATATATCCCGAGAAGGCGAAGAAAAAGAGGGCGCCTCATCTGGCACCGAACAATCCTGAAAGCGGGTCTGCCTGTGTCAAGTCCAACAGGAAGACGGTCCCCGGTGTCATGAGTGCCCGCGGCTGCGCCTATGCCGGCGCCAAAGGGGTGGTTTGGGGGCCGATCCGCGATATGGTCCATGTTTCTCACGGTCCGGTCGGTTGCGGCTGGTACTCCTGGGGAACCAGGCGCAACCTGATGAGCGGAATCACCGGGGTTACCAACTTTGCCATGCAGTTCACCTCGGACTTCCAGGAAAAGGACATTGTCTACGGTGGTGACAAGAAGCTGAAGCAGCTTCTTGTAGAGGCAACGGAGCTCTTCCCTCTTGCCAAGGGCATCTCGGTCCTCTCCGAATGTCCGGTCGGGCTGATCGGCGACGACATAAACTCAGTCGCCAAGCAGTCGTCCAAAGAGCTGGACATCCCGATAATCCCCTGCAACTGCGAGGGGTTTAGAGGCGTTTCCCAGTCACTCGGCCACCACATCTCAAACGACACGATTCGCGACCACATCATCGGTACACGTGAGTTTGTTGAGCCTGAAACCCCCTATGATATCTCCCTGATCGGTGACTACAACATCGGCGGCGACGTCTGGTCGGCCAAGGCACTTCTGGAAGAGATCGGCCTCAACGTTAAATCGGTCTGGACCGGCGACGGTGAGCTCGAGAAAATCGCCGCCACCCACCAGGTAAAGCTGAACCTGATTCACTGCTATCGCTCCATGAACTACATGTGCAAGGTTATGGAAGAGAAGTTCGGCATCCCCTGGCTGGAGTTCAACTTCTTCGGGCCGACCAAGATCAGGGAGAGCCTGCGGTCCATCGGAGCACGGTTTGATCAAACCATCCAGGACAAGGTGGAACTGGTCATTGCCAAGTACGACCCGATCATGCAGGCGATTATCGATGAATACCGGCCACGACTGGAAGGTAAAAAGGTAATGCTCCTGGTCGGGGGACTAAGGCCGCGCCACACCATTGGCGCCTACGAGGATCTTGGGATGGAGTGTGTCGGTTCGGGTTATGAGTTCGCCCATAACGACGACTATGAGCGGACTGCACCGGAAATGCCGGAAGCCACGGTCGTCTACGATGACCCCTCAGAATACGAGTTCGAACAGTTTGCCCACAAACTGAAACCAGATCTCATCGGCAGCGGTATCAAGGAGAAATACGTCTTCCAGAAGATGGGCATCCCGTTCCGCCAGATGCACAGCTGGGATTACTCAGGTCCATACCACGCCTACCAGGGGTTCTCGGTCTTTGCCCGCGATATCGACATGGCGGTCAACAGCCCCACCTGGAAACTGGTCAAGAGTCCGTTCTGAGATCTTTGTTCTCGTTTGTCAGAGCCGGGGAAGCTACATGCTTTCCCGGCTCTTTTACGTTTCAGTGCAAAGAGCTGAGGGATTTCATTTACAGGGCTGTACAGTGTTATCCTTTCCAGGGTATAGTATTTCGAAAAGCATCATGACATGAAAGGAACAACAGAATGAACCAGTTTGATGTCAACTATCCCCGTACGCAGGATCAGATCGTCGTTGCACAGAACACTCTTGTCAGGGCGGTTTACGCGTGGATGGGCGTAGGCTTCCTCGTAACCGCGCTGATTGCCTTTGTCACCCTCTCTTCACCGGCACTCCTCCAGGCCGTAGTCGGCAACAAGCTCCTCTTCTACGGGCTTATGCTTGGCGAACTTGGTCTGGTCATCGCCATCTCGGGTGCCATAAACCGGCTCAGCGAGGCCATGGCCACCTCATTGTTTATCCTCTACTCAGCCATGAATGGCGTAACTTTTTCCATCATCTTCCTCGTCTACACTGCCGACTCAATTGGCTCCACCTTTCTGGTTACTGCCGGCATGTTCGGTGCCATGAGTGCCTACGGGTATCTCACTCGAAGTGACCTGACCTCGTGGGGGAGCTTCCTCTTCATGGGGCTGATTGGCGTGATTATCGCCTCTCTGGTAAATATCTTTCTAGGGAGCAGTGCGGTTTCGTGGATTATTTCCTGCTGTGGTGTCATTGTATTCACTGGGCTGACCGCTTACGATACCTGGAAGATCAAGGCAATGGCAACTTCAGGCGTGGGGGGACGGAAGCCTGCCATTCTTGGCGCCCTGACCCTCTACCTCGATTTCATCAATCTCTTCCTTATGCTGCTTCGGCTCAGTGGGGATCGTCGCTAGAGGGGGAGTGCGATTCAGCAAGAGGAGCGCCTTATCGCACAGACTTGACATTGAACCTTCAATCAGGCGATTATTGCTCCCCAGACCAATTACAGGGAGGGTTTCATGTCCGAATTCACCGATGTTACCGTTATAAAGAAGGCGAACGTTTACTTTGACGGTGCTGTCTCCAGCCGCACAGTTATCTTTGGCGATGGGACCAAGAAAACCCTCGGTATCATGCAGCCTGGCGAATACACCTTTAACACCGGCTCGGCAGAGATCATGGAAATACTGGTCGGTGACCTGCAGTATCGGGTGGGCGATGTCGGGGAGTGGAGGCAGATCAAGAGTGGCGAATCCTTCCAGGTCCAGGGAAACTCCTCCTTTACCATGAAAGTAATGACTTTCACGGATTACTGCTGTTCCTTTCTGGGATGATTCTGACTATTCCCATCGGTCGCTTTGCACCATCTCCAACCGGTCCTTTGCATATGGGCTCCCTTGTGGCCGCCGTTGGGAGTTATGCCATGGCAAAGCGGGGAGGGGGGCGCTGGCTACTCCGGATGGAGGATTTGGACACCCCTCGTGTTATCCCAGGCTCTGCCTCTGATATCATGATGACACTGGAGTCGCTCGGCTTTGAGTGGGACGGTGTGGTCATGTTCCAGAGTCAGCGGAACGAGGCCTACCAGTCGGCCCTGGAAAAGCTTTTGAGGGCCGGTAAGGTTTACCCTTGCGGTTGCTCCAGGAGCGAGATTGCTCGTGCATCCACTGCCCCCCACGACG
>JAYSLX010000227.1:0-35215 GCA_043725245.1 Geobacteraceae bacterium
ACCTTCTGAACCGGCAGGCGGAAGTCCACCAGGTTCCGGTCACCGGCGACATAGACCTCCTTGAGATAGGACAGCAACGGCGGACCGGAATACCAGGGCATGCGGTCGCTGCCGCGCACCACGTTATCACCGTGTACGGCAGAGACAGGGATAAAGCAGAGGTTGCCCAGCCCCAGCCGAATGGCAAACTCCCGGTATTCCTCCTCGATCTTCCGGAAGCGCTCCTCTGAGTAATCGACCAGGTCCATCTTGTTTATGACAACCACAAAGCGAGGGATGCCGAGCAGGGCGCAGATGAACGCATGACGCTTTGACTGGGTGGAAACCCCCTGTTTCGCATCGATGATAAGCACAGCCAGGTCTGCATGGGAAGCCGCCGTTGCCATGTTGCGCGTGTACTGCTCATGGCCCGGGGCATCGGCAATGATGAAACGGCGGCAAGAGGTGGAGAAATACCGATAGGCGACATCGATGGTAATTCCCTGCTCCCTCTCAGCCCGCAGGCCATCGGTTATGAGCGAGAAATCAAGCGGGGCATCCTCGTTACCGGCAGCACGTCTCAGGGCTGCAACATGATCGTCATACAGGGCATCGGCGTCGTACAGCAGGCGACCTATCAGGGTCGACTTGCCGTCGTCCACACTGCCGGCGGTGAGAAGATGAAGGCTATCGGACTCATTCATGCAATGCACTCCAAAACGTGACGAGGAGGCCGATATGCAAGGCGCAAGAGAGCGAGAGGGAGAGGCGTACTGTATGGTACGTTGAGCCTTCGAGTGAGCGGCAACACAGCAGATCAGCCCCGCAGTAGTTTTGCATCAGAAATAGCCCTCTCGCTTCTTCCGCTCCATAGATCCATCCTGATCGTGGTCGATGATCCGGGTTGTCCGCTCCGAAAGCCTCACCTGTTCGAGTTCTGCAATGATCTCCTCAACGGTTGCAGCCGTTGAGGCCACGGCGCCGGTACAGGGGTAGCACCCAAGGGTCCGAAAACGGCAGAGTCGGAGCTCTGAGCGCTCCCCAGGCATAATCGGCGTCCCCTCCCCCACCGGTATCAACTGTCCGTTCCGCTCAACCACCTCCCGCTCAGCGGCAAAATAGAGCGGCACCACCTCTATCGCCTCGCGGGCGATGTAGCGCCAGACATCAAGTTCGGTCCAGTTCGAAAGAGGAAAAACCCGCATGCTCTCGCCAGGGTGGAGGCGGGTGTTGTAGAGCTCCCAGAACTCCGGTCGCTGACGGCGAGGATCCCACTGGCTGTGGATGTCCCGAAATGAAAAGACCCGCTCCTTGGCGCGCGAACGCTCCTCCTCCCGCCTTGCGCCTCCTATGACAAGGTCATACTCGCCAGACTTAAGCGAATCAAGCAACGCCTGAGTCTTCAGGAACCCGCAGCAGCGGACAGTCCCCATCTCCCAAGGGTTTGCCCCTTCGTCAATCGCCTCTCTATTTGTATGGATCCGCAGATCGAATCCGAGCTCCCGTGCCATACGGTCGCGGAACAGAATCATTTCAGGAAACTTGAACTCGGTATCAACATGGAGCAGAGGAAAGGGGATAGGAGCGGGATGAAACGCCTTGCGGGCCAGCTGCAGCATCACCGAAGAGTCCTTGCCGATGGAGTACATCATCACCGGCCTCTCCCCCTCGGCAGCAACTTCGCGGATTATATGCATCGACTCTGCCTCAAGTTCGTCGAGGAGGCTGAGCGAGAGTCTTTCCGACATGATTCCTCTTGTGCTGTTCAGCTGCAATCAAATAAGAACTGGTTTTAACACAAAGCCGTCACACAACAAATCAAAACCTTTTCAGGATAATGATTGATCAGCCAACCCTTTCCCTCTTATCCGTGTCATATGAGGCAAAATGCCTTTAAAAAGGTTGATCATGCCGTTATCGGGTTGATCCGTAGCCATCGTGGTGGTATAGCCCCTTGCCCCTTCACCGCCATGATGATAGAATTCAGACGATATTCATTCAGTGGAGGCGATGCCATGGGATCACCGGCAAGGGGAATTAACCAGACTTACACCTATGCGGATTACCTCACATGGCCCGACGATGAGCGATGGGAGATCATCGACGGGGAGGCATATGCCATGACTCCGGCGCCGACTACCACGCATCAGCGAATAATTGGAAATATCTTCACGAGGGTCGATCAGTTCTTTCGTGGCAAGCCGTGTGTGCCGTTCATCGCCCCGACCGATGTGGTCCTGGACGACCGGAACATTGTCCAGCCGGACATTCTGGTGGTATGTGAACCTTCAAAGATTACACAAAAGAACATTCAGGGTGCGCCTGATCTGGTAATAGAGATTCTCTCGCCATCAACCTCGGTGAAAGACCGGCGCGAAAAGAAACTGCTTTACGAACGGTTTGGTGTGCTGGAGTACATCATTATCGACCCGTTTGGAGAAGCTGCGGAACGGTTTGCACTGATTGAAGGGCGTTATGCAGCCTCGGACATCGTCAACTGGGATGAGGTGCTGAAATCAACTGCATTCCCGGAGCTGCACCTTCAGCTGTGGGAGGTTTTCGGCAAGGAATTGCCAACTAGTGAGAGTTCACTTCCTCAATAATCCTGCACTGCGAGAGATTCAATCCGACGGGAGAATAAGGCACTGGGGATACGTTGTTGAAGACCTTGGAGTGAACCTGATACCGGCAAAAGTCGGCTGATGGGTTTGTAGTGTATAATCAGAACAACGTCCCTACAGCCGCTTCAACCTTCTAACCCTCTTTGCAGGCTTTTACCGGCGGTTTCAGAACGTCCACCCAAAGTTAAGTTCCTGCTTCAAGCGGCTTTATCATATTCCACCAGCCCCATGCTGATGCCATCACGTTCGATTCTTTCGAGAATTTTTTCAACTCTCCTGACAATCTCGATTTCGACAAAATCGTCCCCGCACTGGTCACATACCAAGGCAGGGACATTGATTACAACAATGACATTGCCTCCTTCATGACTGAAGGGAAGATTGGTTTTACCGGGCTTCATGCTTCCTTTGCAAAGAGGGCATTTCATTGGTTTCTCCTGTACTCAAAGCCTTCCTCCCAGTCAATAAGGTTTGGCTCGTAAACAGTTATAACCCAGAGCATCGGTTCATCCTCATCAATTGCTATGACTGCGTGAATTATTCTACCAGTATCAGTACAACCGAGCAGCAGCCCGCTCGGCAAAGGTCGATCAGAGGGATAGTATTCAATAATCCTCCCTGAAAGAATGCCCTGCTTGACCTCATCGGCTGAGATCCCCCGTTGGCGCATCCTGAGTATTGAATGTCGTTTAAGGGCTATTTTATCGTCAGCGGCAAGTGAATAGATAATTTCAATATCAAGCGACATGATATCACTATACTCATAGAGCGTGAGCAGTCAAGAAGAGCGTGTCAAGAAGAATTTCATCAGATCTTTTGGCCTCGGCTTTCACATCCGTGTCCATCCGTGACATCCGTGGCTAATGTTCATAAGATGTTAGACGCGAAGACTTTTACATCTTACTTCTCTCATCTTACATCTAACGGCCTTTATCACCCTTCACAGTTTTCTAAATGCATCAAGCAGCTTCCTGAGCGGGGCGGTCAGGCGCCAGGAGAGAGAAGACTGTAAAGCTTGTATCTTCTTGGAGCAATTGATCACCTGATACTGAAGCGAAGGATAATTTTTCAAAGGGCCCCAAACTTCATGCCGGTAAAAATCCCTCCCCTCTGAATCGAAAGAATCAAATGCCGCTTGAAATGCCTCAAGATGGACCTTGGCCATGTTAGAAGCTGTGAACACGTTTACCCTTTTCCTGCCTGCTGCAACAAGCTCCTCGCATAACTTTTCGTTATTCCACAAGGTCAGTATCTTGTCAGCGATATCTTCATGATCGTTCGGATCGAAGATAAGAGCCGCATCCCCAACCACCTCAGGGATGCTGGCAGCATCAGAACATGTTATCGGGCAACCGGCTGCCATGGCATCCACAAGCGGCATTCCGAACCCCTCGAAGAGCGACGGGAAACAGAGCATTGTCGCTCTGTGGAAAAGAGCCCGTATCTCCTCGTTCGTCACATATCCCAACAGCCTCACCTGATCGTTGAGGCCATACTCGGCAATCTTCTCCTTAAGAGGATATCCGTTATCTTCTACCTGGCCGGTAAGAACGCAATGGATTACAACCCCGTGCTCGGTCCGTAAATGCAGTAGCGCCCGGAGCAGAGCATCGTGGTTCTTGTGCTGCCAATGGTTGGCCGGGTAGAAAATGAATCGTTCCGGAAGGTTGAAGCTCTGGAGGGTATCATCAGCAGGAGGCTCGAACATTGATTCGTCAGCCGAATGCCATGCAACAAAAATCTTCTCCGGTGAAATGCCATGATGCTCTGCAATCGTACGCTTAGAGAACTCAGATACCGTCAGCACGCAGGTCGCGGCCCTGGTCGATGGAGCGTAATGCCTCTTCCGTGAATCAAGCATAGCTTCAGTGAAAAACTGCGGATAAAAAACCTCCTGAATATCAGAAAGGTTCATGACGCTTGCAACAGGCAGTGGACGCGGCCACAGGACCGCAAATGGACAGAAGTAAACATCGAGCGACTCAAGATGGGCAAACAACTCGCCGTAGCCGCTGACCTGGAGAGCAGCATCACGCAACCGCTCACTGCCGATAAGCTCAATTTCGTGCAGATTGTCAGGAGTATGGAATATGACATAGCTGTTGGCAGTGTCATTATCCAGCAGCTCACGGATTATTCTCTGGCCGTACTGCCTCAGCCCACCCATCCTGTCGTTCATCCCCAAACAGTTTATGCCTATCCGCATGACACTGCCTTCCGGTAAACGGCCATCGTCTCTGCAACCGTTTTCGACCATCTGAACTCTGCCGCCCTGGCAATCGATTTTATCGACAGCTCTGCAGCGTATGAACCGTTTTGATAAAGGTTCAGATAAGCCTTGCAGAGGCTGTCGGCATCCGTTGGATCAAGCAGAATACCGGCATCACCCACCACCTCCGGCAAAGAGGAGGTATTCGAGGCTATCACCGGAATACCGCACTGCATCGCCTCCAGTGGCGGCAGCCCGAACCCTTCGTAAAGGGACATGTACACAAAAGCCAAAGCCCCGCTGTAAAGGGGAGCCAGGTCCTCATCAGGCACAAAACCGGTAAGTATTATCCGGTCACGAAACTCTTGTTCCCCGTCTATTTCTGCGAGAATACTGTCATACTTCCAACCCTGTACACCGGTCAGCACCAGGTACAGATCCTGAAGCCTCTCCTGTTTCAGCACCTTAAGAAAGCAGCGAATAACGTGGTCGATATTCTTCCGGGGTTCCAGGGTGCTGACACTCAGGAGGTAGCGGGCATCTTCAGGAATACCGTACTTCCTACGGATGCCAATCAAGGCAACCTCGTCGCCACAATGGTAGAAGCTCTCGGAAGCAGCAGAATAGACCACGCGTACCTTTGAAGGATCAAGTTCCTTCTTGTATTCGAGCAGATCATTACGGGTAGATTCAGACATGCAGATGATAAAGGTTTCCGGGCCGAGCTTTGAAAGTATCCGTTTTATTTGATCATCATCGTTAAAGGCAAACAGATGGGGCATCTTCAGAGGGATAAGATCGTGGACAGTCTGTACCTTGACGATGAGGCGGTTGGAAACGATTTCATCGGGAAGCGCATAAAAAGGTGAATGGCAGATATCTGCCTTAATACGTGAATAAGCCGACCTGTCAATTACCCGCCCCAAAAGTTTGCGTGACAACCGATCGATCAGCTTTTCCCATTTCGCTGGAGCTTTTACCGAACCAGACTGAACAGCCACGAACGTTTCCTGAAGTGGAGTAAACTCCGGGTTCGCCTTGAGGAATTCGAGAGATTCGAGATCGTTCCCGTGACTTGCAAAACAATGAACCTTAAACTCCGAAAAGGCCATCACCCCCTGCAGTACATTGGCAACAACCCGGTAGATCCCGGTCCGCGCCCTTTCGTGGTAGTGAGCCAGGCCAAGAACGGAAATGTCGTAAAGGATTTTCATCGGAACCATATCTCCCGCCCACGCCAGGAGGGCTCGCCCAAGGAATTGCTACCTGACATCATTAAACACTTCATTGAATTCATCAGCTATTTGTTTGGTAAATAATTTTGCACCTTTGTTATTCAGATGGGTAGGGTCGCAAAACATGCTGTTATCGTAAAACTTCAGTTTATAGCCATTTTTTGCCATATATACGTTATTGTAATTTTCTAGTATAGTCTTATAGAGCGTCGGCACATCAGTATATTGCATAAATTTATTGTTAAGGCAATAAAGCTGAACCAACATTACTTTTATATTATATTTCTGAGTTAGCTTTAAAAAATCATAAATATAAGGTTCACTCTTAGGATCGATATCGCCTGGCGTTCTATTTGGCATGATGTGCTTATCATATTTTGTGTCAAGCACATTATCATTACCCATATAGCCACGGTTATTAATTAGATCTTCATATAATTTAAGATCTGCTGCTTTTACTTCTGAGATATTATTGTTGCCAAACATATTAGATAAATATTTTAATAATGGTCTATAATAAATATTTAGTGGAAATAATACATTAGAGATAAAACCTGTTCTGCCATGGGTTATATAAGAAATCGCTTCTTCAAAAGACAGGCCTTGTGTAGCATATTTGTTGAAATTACCAGTATCTTGAGGTCTGCTATGGACGTTTATCATCAATAAAACATATTTAGGAGGTTTATTATTTAGTAAATACTCTTTAAGATAAAAATAACTGGTGGCAATTGATGCCCCAGGTAATCCCATATTCAAGGAATAAGTATCATTTAAAGTCAGTCTGTCAAATTCATCTGGCATTATGCCTTGTAATACATTACTGCTCCCTATAAAAAGCACATTGTTTTTTAATGGTTCATTATGCAGCTTCCCAGTTCTTACCATTTCACGTTTATGAACTAAAATCCTAGCCGTCGAGTCAATATAAAGATTACCGTACTTTACAATTAATATATTAGTTATCACCAATGTAATAGAGGCAAAAGATATCATAAGTATGATTTTAAATAAAATTTGCTTCATAAATTCTGTTATTTCCGATTTTTGGCAGCTGTATGCTAAAACTTGAAATAAATAAAATTATCAGGTGAATACTTATTCAGCAATATAATACCCATTATTAATAAATAATATATCATCCATCTTGCTACTGTATTTTTCTGAAATATATCAACTTTATCTGATGAGTATTTCACGCAGGCTATACATATTAATGAAATAAATAACAAAGGAATCTCAACAATATTTTCTCCCAGATTCAATACCGAAAATTCAAAATGCACAAGTTTTCTGATCGCAGATATTGTACTTTTGCTAAATACTGTTGAAATAACATAAAACGCATCAATTAATGATTTAGCCCTGAAAAACACCCAAGCTAAGCAGACCAGATTGAAAGTTATGATTATTTGCCATACTTTTAAACATATCGTTTTTTCAAGAGATAATGTCTTATGTATTTTCTTTTGTAGTGGTCGAAATAAAACTGACCCCGCCAGTAAAATGCCATGAATGACCCCCCACGCAACATAGGTCCAGTTCGCACCGTGCCATATTCCGGATATTATGAAAGTGATTAACAAAGAAAAAGCAATTCCCCAGTTCTTCCAATTCCTCAATGACATCTGAAGCGGCTTGAAAATGTAGTCCAATATCCATCGGGAGAAAGAGATATGCCACCTGCGCCAGAAATCAGCTACTGACGTAGCAAGGTAGGGGCTGTTGAAGTTCTGGGTAAGTTTAATATTAAACATCCTGGCTGTCCCAATAGCCATATCGGTGTATCCGGCAAAATCAAAATAGATTTGAAGGGCAAACATGTAAGTTGCAAACAGCAGGGGCAGACCCGAATATCCATGAACATTATCAAAAACAGGATTTACCAGATATGCCAATCGATCAGCAATTACCGCCTTCTTGAACATCCCCCAGGCAAATAGCAGCATTCCCGACCGAACATTATCGTAGTTGAAAATATATGGTATCTTGAACTGCGGCAGTAGGTCGCCACCCCGTTCAATCGGACCTTGGAGCAGTTTCGGGAAGAAACTCATATACAGCGCAAAATGACCGTAATGCCGTTCCGGCTTTTCTATCTCCAGGTAGATGTCAATCAGGTACGATATCGCCTGAAAGATGAAGTATGAGACCCCTATGGCAATGATTGTCTTGCTGACAGGAACAGTTGTGCCGGGGGCAAGCTGTTTGAGCAGTACGTTAAGGTTCTGGGTGATGAACGGAAGGTACTTCAAAATGATGAGGACCAGGAGGTTGGCCGATATCCCGCCCCAAAGAAGGTACTGCTTTGTACGAGGGTCTTCCTTCCGGTCAATCCAGATACCGGTGAAATAGGTAATGGTCGTGATGAGCAGAAGAACTGCTATGAGGTGCGGAGCCTTCAGGGCTGAATAGAAAAAGAAGCTCGCTCCAAGCAACACCATCCACCTGAATCTATCCGGGATGAAGTAGTGGAGTAGAAAAACTACTGGTAAAAACAGGAAATAGCTGAGGGTATTAAAAGGCATGGGTTACAGTTTTTCGGCAAGTTTCTTTTCAATGCAGTTCAGCAGATCGCCGACATTCTTGAATGTCAGCAGTTCCTTCTGACCGAAACGGATACCAAGCTTCCCTTCCACGGCTACAATCAGATTCACATGTGAGAGGGAGTCCCAGCCGTCAACATCGTTGGCTGTCATGGCTGGATGAATCTTTATATCCTCATCGTCAAAGACTTCACAGAAGATTGCGTTCAGTTTTTCCTGAGTGGTCATGGTTATTTCTCCAAGGTTGATATATCCCCGGCATCAGAGCCAAGGTATTGGGCTTTCAGCACCCGGCGCATTATCTTGCCGCTTTTGTTTTTTGGGATTCTGTTGGTAATGATGATTTCCTGTGGTGTTGCTATGGATGAGACTTTGTTCGATACATATAGGCGCATCTTGAGTTCCAGTTCGCTGGTATAGTGGAACTGTTCATGAAGATGAATGAAAGCAACAACCTTTTCAAAGAACAGGTCATCCGGTGCGCCTATAACTCCTGATTCGGCAACTTCTTCCAGTTCCAGAAGTGCGCTTTCCACTTCAAAGGGGCTGATAAGGTGACCAGCGGTATTGATTACATCGTCACTACGCCCTTTGAACCAGAAATAGCCATCCTCATATCCTTCCATGCGATATCACCTGAGTAGTACCAGCCGTTTTTGAACTTCTGCTGATAGACTTCCTCATTGTTCAGGTAGGTGCGGAACATTGATGCCCATCCTGCTTTAAGGCATAAGTGCCCCTGTTCCATTGGGGGGAGTTGGTTGCCTTCGTCATCAAGAATTGCCGCCTCAATGCCTGGAACAGGTATTCCCATGGAATCGGGACGGATTTCAAGCCCCGGTCGATTGGCAATCATGATTGCCCCTGTTTCAGTCTGAAACCAAGTATCGTAAATATCCTTACCCAATACATCTTTTCCCCAGCAAATTACTTCAGGGTTAAGCGGTTCACCGACGCTACAGATATGACGAAGGTTCGACAGGTCGAATCGTTTGAAGAGGGTTGCATCTTCCCGCATCAGCATGCGGAGTGCAGTGGGTGCAGAGTACCAGACCGTTACCTTTTCCCTCTCAAGAATCGTAACCCACACTTCGGCATCGTAGCCGCCGCCGTAATGTATCTGGGTGACGCCAAGGCTCCATGGCCCGATTATTCCGTAAGATGTACCTGTAATCCATCCTTGGTCGGCAGTACACCAGTAGATATCATCTTGCCTCAGTTGCAATACATCCTGTGTTGTCGTACGTTGCATGGAAATGCTGCTATGGACATGGAGCACACCCTTCGGCTTGCCGGTTGAACCGGAGGTGTAATGGAGGACTGAGGGGGTATCCGGTGAAGTATCTGGGGTATTGAAATCAGGCGCTGCTTCTCGCATTAAAGCACTGTAACTCAGAATATCTGGGCTTTGGTGTTCATCAATATCGACAAGAATAATTAGCTTCAGGCATGGAAGCTGGTCACGAATACGAAGAATCTTCTTTAAGAAGCTCTTCTTGGTGATAATCCCTTTGGCCTTTGCATCTGTGAGCCGGTCGAGGAGAGCCTCTTCCCCGAAATTAGAGAATAGAGTGCCCGTAACCAATTGCATCTTAAGGGAACCGAGGAAAGAAAAGAACTGTGCTGGGAGTTTAGGGAGGAAGGTGAAAAAGACGTCGCCGGAGGAAAATCCTGACTTCTGTAAGATATCGGCAAACTTGTTAGATTCGGAGTCAAGGGCCGTAAATGTGTAGTCGGTGCGATCTAATATGGAAGTTATCCACCTAAAAGCTATAGAATTAGCATTACCACCCGCACATTGAGAGGTTGAGCAGTGATGGCCTATGTTACACTGAACATTATTTGTAAGGTTATTAATGATCATGTCTTTGGCTTTTCCTGAAGTACGCGCCGTCCAAGATACAAGGCAATAAAAACCGTCACAATATCGCCAAGTGTGGTTATCAGCCTGAAAACAAGAGCCACGCATGCAGCTACGCCTTCACCCAACTCAGGAGCAAAAAGCCTCGTAAAAAGCGCCTCGCGTACACCTAGGCCTGCCGGTGCTCCTGGGACGATGTACCCCGCCACCCAACATAGAGCAAAACGCCAGATTTTTAAGATAAGATAATATCATTGTTTGATAAATTCCTGCCTCTTCAGTATAGTATATGTCATAAAATAATAAATGAGTATTTACCCATTACTCTTCATTGGTAATAAGCAATACCTTTTCCAACCACCTTGTTTCACAAAACCTAGAAAGAAATCTTGCCTTGTAATTTGTGTAAGTAAGTATTTCTTTTGCATTAAGATTAAATGGAGGCTGCCGCATATCAAGAAAGCGATAATTGCCGTCAGGAATATCTGTGTTTATAGTTACGCCTTTCGGATTGACGCAATTTGTAATAAGAGAGTATTTATATTTTTTCAAAAGAGGGAGAAAACCATCTATAGATTTATATGACCAATGCTGAAGAACGTCTTTAGCAATCAAGAGATCGGCAGAGGGTAATTCTTTTGGATCGCCAGAATAAAGATGAAACTTAATATTGTTAGTTGAGTATGTTGATTGATCTTTTTCGACGACAGACCTAACTATATCGAAGCCCTGATAATCGATCCCTTCCCAGTCAATTAGTTGAGAGAACTGCCAATCTCCGCATCCCAAGTCCACTACTGTTTTTATTTGATGTTTACGGAGAAATTTCTGTAGCATCGCAACATAGTCTTTCGTATGAATAGGAAGTGACCCTTCTCCCGAGCCATAAGTCCACTCATTTGTTGCATAAATTTCTTCAAAACGTTCTCTCATGAAACTTCTCCTTACTCGCCAAAATGTTGAGCACAAAAAACTATTCCGGTTCAAAAATCATATTGTTATTTGATATTTAATAAGCCCGTTGCCACCGTAATTCTGGCAGTTGCACGAAACCGTCTTGACGCAGTTGATGCAGATGTTGTAGGTGGATTGACCGTGGAGGGAGTTGCAGGAAAATGTGTCGTGGATTTCTAATATCAGAAATTTATTGTTAAGTTTCTTGTACACTATGGCCCTCAGGCTTTTTGTGAAGCACTCGCCGTCCAACGTACAGAGCGATCACAAACGTCACAATATCCCCAACCGTGGTTATCAGTCTGAAAACAAGAGCCACGCACGCGGCAATTCCTTCACCCAGTTCAGGAGCAAAGAGTTTTATGAATAGCGCCTCACGCACACCTAAACCTGCCGGCGCCCCAGGGACGATATACCCCGCTACCCAACAAAGAGCAAAACGCCAGATTGCCTGGCTGAATGATACCGAAGAATCATGCCCCCACAGGGCTATAGGTATTAGCTTGACGATGATGCCATACACGACAAAGATCAAAAGATAATAACTCAGAACCTTACAGAGCAACGTTGGCTTCAGGAAATTCTTGTAGCCTCGGAGCCATAGCAGTTTATTTCTGAAAACGAACCACCCTGCTACAATAGCCAGCAATAACCCAAAGACCAGCCACAGCATTTGGAATGGCAGTCCCTGCACATTATTAACGAGCCAAGCTTTTACATCATCATCAACCAACGCCCCTGCTAAAATCAAAACAGTAGCAGCGACCAGTACCAGCAAAGATTCAACCCATACGCTAACTGCAAGGGTCGCTGCAGGGATTCCTTGCTTCAGGCCCATCGCGGCACGGCCAACATAATGGAATACGTTTCCAGGCAAGTATTTACCCATCTGGGAAATCCCAAGAATGGCATAGGCTTGACTATAAGAAAGAAATACTTCTCCTGATTGAAGCAATATCCTCCAGGCCTGATAAAAAAGTAGGGCTGTTGACAAACCCACAGGGATTATGAGCACTGTTTTAACTACAAGAAACAGATCCCATCCGATAACTGGCAGAGCATTATAGTTAGCAATGAGACTAAATGCGCAATACACAATACCAATTATAACCAGGCACCATGACAACAATATTCTAAGTCTATTCATAGGGGGGAATTCGCAAAAGCGTTTATCAGTATCATTAGATTATTTCACTCGACTATGACGATTATTACCGATAACTTCTTTTTGATATTGGAATAAATGGTATATAATATATTTGACTATTGATATTTTTATTAACTACATGCGTGTTAGTTTCTGCTATTTATGTTTCTTTCATAAACTAGCCCTGCAATTTGCATCACAATCATGTATTGATAAAGAATTAGCACAAATGGCAATGAGAAAGACACGCCATGACATTTTATAATATTCCCTAAATGCCATAGTCTCAATTTAACAAAAGACCCTATTTTATCGACTCTCTTTCCAATATGATAATTGCCTCGGCCCCGTATAAACATCCATCGTGAGAATTTTTTGAATGATGGCATAGCTTCATGGATCACAATCGCGTCGCGTGCAAATTTTATTTTCTTTCCACTATGCACAAAGTTATACGCCAAAACAGTATCTTCTCCCCCTGGCACAGGAAAAGATTCATCAAAATAACCGGCTTCCTCAAAAAAACTATGCTTTAAACCTAAATTGCAGCTACTGAAGCTACTCGTCCATCCCTCAGAATCAACCCTCCATACTTTTTCAAACCCCAATCCCGCACCACCAGGAAAACCCAGCGACGCAACTGACTTTTCAAAAAAAGTAGTCCCTACAACTCTTGTATCTCCAGCAACTGACTCAACACCGTTACATGATAGCCATTTAATCATGAATTCAGCCCATTCCGGCGAAGGCCTGCAATCAGTATCAGTAAACAAATAAATTGCTCCCCTTGCCTCCTTTACTCCTCTATTTCGAGCCGCAGCTGGCCCAAGATTTTTCCCCTGGCTGTACACCGTGAATCCAAGTCTTTTCGCTAATTGCTCCGTACCATCTGTAGATCCATCGTCAACCAATATTATTTCATCAGGCTTAAGAGTCTGAGACTGCAGGCTATCCCAGAGATCCTGAAGATGTTTAACCGCATTGTACGCCGGGATTATAATGCAAAACACCTCTCCAGTTAAGTTAGCGTTTTGGATCATGATCTTAGACTCGTAAACTGTTCCTTACGACTAAAAAACAACGGATCTCTCACAGTAAATCCAAGACTATATGGTTCAACAAGATTGGAGTCAATACTGCTGAACGAACCCTTCACAAAACCAGGGCAGATCTTTTTCAGTGAGCATCTTTTACAGGCAGATACGCGTGTATAATATGCAAAAGACCTAAGACTGCTTAATGCCTCATTGACAATGGTGCGAATGTTTTGTAGTCCATATCTCGGCGCAATGAATGGATACAACATAAAACCCATTAGTATTGACAACAAAAGTACCATTCTACCTTTATTGTGTTTAATATTGAGATAAGGATCCCACTCTTTATCTTCGTACATTTTTTGCCACATACTTTGGACGATCTCTTCATGACCTTTAATCGTGCAAAATGGTAGCCATCTGACATTTATTATATTTAGTTCGTGTTTATATTTATTTAAGGCATTTGAAATTTCTTTACCTATTTCAATATTATCTATTTTATGACTACCTTTAGCTTCCTGTGAGCCATTAAAAACTAAGAAATTTACTTCATAAGGGTTGTATGACTTTACACATTCCAGCATAGCTCGCACGCTCTTGTAATTAATATCAGTAACTGTCATATTAAACCGCAATTCAACCTCTGGGAATTTACTAACGTTTTCAACCGCCTTCCATATTTTCTCAAAGCTCCCATCAACCCGCACTAAAGACTCATGTTCTTCTTTTGTAGTTCCATGGGTTGAAAATAAAATATCATTAAGTCCTGCCTCAATCAATGACTTGGCATACTCTTGGGATACGAGACAAATGCCATTTGTAATTATTGCGACCTTTACAAAACCAATATCCCGTGCATAGCTTATAACTTCGGCCAAATCAGGTCTAATTGTAGGCTCTCCACCTGAAAGATCTACTTGATCAAGACCACTAGACTTTGCTTCTCGAAGTCTTTTTTTCACTTCCTCTGTACTGTAATCGGTGGTTTTTCGGCTCTCTATAGAGTCAAGATAATAACAGAATGAACATCTGGCATTGCACGCGAACCCCATCTGCAATACAAAACGTCTGGTCGAATTACGAATTATAGGGTGAACTCCATCACCTCGAATTTTTTCTGCCAAAGATAGCCCTTTGTTTGGAGCACCAGCCGTAAATATTTTTGTCAGATTTTTGTTCATTTGGTTTTTAACTCAATTCCGCTCTGGCTTCTTGCCAATAATTATCAAATTTGCTGGGAATTTCCTACTAGTCTTTGTGACAGTTTCAAGCCATAGAACAGGATGAACTATTAACAACTTATTAACCCACCATACAATCCATTTTAGGGCTGGTATAGGCCAAAACATACTTACAACTATTAGCGACATTACATGCGACAAAAAGCAGAAAAGCCCACCAGATCTATATTGATTTTCGATCTCGAATCCTGCCTCCAGCATAAGATATCTTATCCCATAAGGAGTAAACCGATAGTAATCATTTGGTTCTTCGTGAAGGCCATTCAAGTGAGGAACAGAGATAATGGCATACCCACCAGGTTTCAATACTCTTTGCATTTCTGACAAAGCTTTGCTTGGCTTAGTAATGTGCTCTAATACTTGTGATGAATATACCGTATCGAATGAATCATCATCTATGCTGACCATATTTTGTATATCGCCCACTATATCTATCGCTCCGTTAATGTTAAACACATCAAGGCTTATATATTCATCACAATAATCTATTAAAAGCATTCTTCCATTCAACCTACCGGCACCGGCATCGAGAACTTTACCATGCACATATTTTTTTACTATATCCTTAACTGTAATGTAATAGACATATAATGATGCGGATAAAGACCAATAACGAACGTCATTTGCCAGCTCTCTGGTAAATGCATTTCTCTGATTAGTTATATACTCTGTAAACATTTTAAACATCAATTCACCTATTTTCTATTTTTCTAATCTTGTATTGAAGTTCTTCCAGCAACTTGCGATTAACCGATATCAAATCAGCAATGAGACCAGTTACAATCAGAAAAAATCCATTACCCATCAGTAGGGCTGCAAGAATCAGAGATTGAATATGGCCTATACCTCCTGACGAAACAAAATAATAAAGGAACCTCAACGCAATCAGAAATCCGCAAAGAAACGAAATTATCCCCAGTACAGCAAAAAACCTGAACGGCTTGTAGGTCATGAATATCCTCAGG
The DNA here is from genome assembly GCA_043725245.1 of Geobacteraceae bacterium. Lineage (GTDB taxonomy): Bacteria > Desulfobacterota > Desulfuromonadia > Geobacterales > DSM-12255 > Geoanaerobacter. Next base: position 15,799 of record JAYSLX010000227.1, read on the forward strand.
ATAGTCATTATCGACCGTTGCACATAGGCGGGGATGCTCTTCACCAGGCGTGATGGCCGGAGATCCGCATTAGTCCTGATCGGTACCGATACGATAGCCATCCCCTTCTGACCTGCCTGTATGATGGTTTCCAGTGTGTAGGTATACTCGCTGAAGACATTCAGCTGCATTGCCGCAGATCTGCTTATAGCACGAAAACCGCTGGGCGCATCGGGGATGTCGGTGTTGCTGGCTATCCTCACCACAGCGCTCCCCAGCTTCTGCAGCAGTTTTTTCACAAAAGAAAAGTGTTCAATCTCCGCTATCGGTCTGGCACCAACCACAATATCTGCCTTGTTAGCAAGTATCGGCCCTATAAGCTTTGGGATGTCGTCAGCGCAATACTGGTTGTCGGCGTCGGTATTGACGATGATATCGGCCCCGGCCCTAAGCGATGCCTCCAAACCAGCCATGAAGGCCTTGGCAAGTCCCTGGTTGCAGGGTAGCTGTACAATATGGTCAACTCCATATTCGCGGGCAACTTTGACAGTCCGGTCACTGCTGCCGTCGTCGATTATGAGGCACTCGACGCAGTCAATGCCGGTAATTTCACGCGGCAAGGCAGACAAGGTAACACCCAGGGTCTGTTCTTCGTTGTAGCAGGGAATCTGTATTATCAGTTTCATGATGGCTTCAGCCTGTAAAGATGTAGGTTAGCCCTGCGATGTTTAAACCCAATTGAAAAGCCTTTTCTTAGTCACGGATGGACACGGATAAAAGTGGATTCGGAGGTATAGCCACCCAGTCATAGCAATAACCGGTCTATTGCGGCTATAATCTCCGAACGTTGCGACTGCACGGATGCAACAGGAAGGCCGAGTATATTTCTGAGTACCGCCGTTATTTCAGCGGTTGAAAGCAGGTACTCAACCCCATTGACAAGTATGACCGGATTGAGAACCATCGCGCCTGAGAAATACTCCATGTATACCAGAGGTATGATAACGCATGTTGCCAAAGATTCGACAAAACGACCTTGAACTTCTACCAGAAAAGGCGCCTGTTTGCTGGTACGTGAACCTGGGTTCTTATAGACATCGAACTGAGCCATCAGAGCAGTAGCCCAATATCATCTGATAATGGACCACGTGATTCAATCATCCGATTATACGAGTCAAACGACGCTTTATTCTCTTCTTTCCAATTCTTGAGTTGCCGCTCGGCTAGAAACGCAATCATGGACTGTTCAAACAGTGCTGAAAGGTTTCCCTTTTCACTGCGTACACGATTTACTAGGTCGCTGTTTGCTGTCAAATTCACAGGCTTACGAGCCGCATATATATTGTAGTCAAGTTGCATAATTGCCTCCTCATAACGCTTATGCGTATAATAATGCGCACTAGCATGCATGTCAACCTGCTATTTGTCCCCAAAGTCGCAAAGCATAATATAGAGTCCTGGCCACAGATGTCACGGATGGCCACGGATTAAACCTTTAAATCCAGACTTTTCCATGGGGCTAAGCCTTTAATCCGTGTAACTCAATGTAATCAGTAGCAAAATTCTTTGTTGCGCTTACAGTATCATTCTCTTAAATTCTGCTCGGGGGCTGCCAAAGTTTACCAGGAGACCAACCCGTATTCCGGTAGCCTTCAAGTAATTTATCAACTGCGCCTGATGGACTGGTTTCAGTGCATCCACAGCCTTCAGTTCAACGATAACCTGATTCTCAACCAAAATATCGGGGAAATAAAGACCGACTTTTTGCTCTTTGTACATGACATGCAATTCCTTCTGCTCCTCCATGTACAAACTTCTTAGTTGAAGTTCCTTGACCAGTGCCTTTTGATAGACGGCTTCAAGAAAGCCCGGCCCCAGAATAGAGTGCACCTCATAAACTGCTCCGATTATCTTTGAAGTGATCTCATCAGAGATTAAATTCGTTGAAGTGCTTTTATCCGTGTTCATCCGTGTAATCCGTGGCTAAAATACCTGTTTGTCTATCCGGTAAAGATACAGTTTCATCTGGTCAACATAAGCAAATTGAGTAGGGATATGTTGAGCATGCTCGAACTGCCCCTTGCGATAGTCGATGACCTCCACAAGTTCTGCGCCGGGTCTGTTTACAGGGCTCTTTGACAGGATAAAAGCGTTATCCATGGTCGCCAGAATCCCCCCCGCCTTTTCCTTGATAACAGCAGCATCTTCAATGCGGAATGCGTTAAGGCCGAAGAAATAGGTGAGCGGCATCAGCTGGGTAAAATCGTTGTAGGTGACAAACAGAATATCGCTCTTCATTACACGATCTGCGACTTTTTTCAACCCGGTGTGGACACCATCGGCCTCACACCCCTTGAACTGACAGGCGGTGAAATAGAGCGAATAGACGGATATGGCAGCAATTGCCATATATGCCAGACCTTTTCTCCCAGGGTTCTCAATTATCCGTCCAAGATAGAGCGCCACAAACAGGAGTGAATAGGGAACCACTTCACTCAGCATGTAACGGGCATAATAATACTGATACGGCAGACTGGTGCTGCCCAACGTGTAAAGCCCCCAGAAAATAGCTATAAACAGGGCAAGCCACACATGGAACAGTGGAATTCTCTCGTCCTTACGTAACCAGAGGAACGCAGATATCAGTAACAGAAAGGCAAATGGCGTCAGATGGGCCACCGAAATCACGCCGGTTGATGCCATGAAGGCATCCTTTCCTTTCAACAGGAAACGAGCAAAGGCAATAGATGCAGCCGCTGCGAGAACGGCGAACATCAAGGCGACAATACCCTTCCGGAAGTAATCATAAAGCCTCCTGTGCTGATCTCTGCCATAGGCTGATATACCTTTTCGGAGCACAATCGGCACAACGCAAAGGATGGCAAGTCCAACCGGCAGAACCAATTGCCAGTTACGCACAGCCTTCTTGCCTATGGTCAGGCCAAACTGTTCCATGGTGTAAGGGAAGGAGCAGGTCAGTCCATAACAGAGGGAAACAAAATATGTTCCGATTGCGGCTAAAGCAAAACCGAAGAGCGCTTTTCTGTCATCCCGCCATTCATCATCTTTCGTAATAAAGAGAGACACGGCAAGCAGGTAGAAGAACGGCATGTAAAGGAAGCCGGAAACCCTGGTGAGAAATGCGCAGAGAAAGAGCGCCACTGACAGCGGAAGGTACCAGCTTGGAGCCTGCCCCCCCCCCTCCCGATCGCGGACGTAGGCAGCCAGGTAGTAAAACCCAGAAACGGTAAAAAAGAGGAAGCAGACTTCGGTTACCGGAAACTTGGAAAAGAAAGTGTGTAGTGGGTTAATCGCCAGTAAGCCGGCCGCAATGAGCCCTACTTTCTCGTTACCTTTGGATAAGTCCTTGGCAAGTCGGTAAAACATGATGATGGTCAGAAGGGCAAAGAACGGGAGCGAATATACTCCGTTGGTCTCCCAGAAAAGGTAACTGCAGATCGCCATCCAGAGGGGGTGCAGCGGATAGAACTGGAAGACATACTCTGAGCTGGCGAGGTCCTTGTAATAAATCCCCGGCATTACGGACATATATCCCAATAGCTGCGGAGCCTTCAGCTTGATCTGTGTTTCCTCCGACCCGCGGGGGTAGAGTCCGTATTGACCGCCTCTAGCGACAATCCCCCTGTAAAGGTCATCAGTGAGCATGTCGTCATAATAACTCTTTTCCTGGGAAGTGAGTCGCTCCCGCAGGGTATCTTTTATGAAGGTGGTTCCATTGCGCTCGTAATGGGCAGCCATGTTTACATAGGTGCCGGGGTCTTGATACCCCATGATCCAGAGATAAGGCTGGAATCTGAAGCATAATGCAAGGATGAGTATCACCAACAGCCAGCCATAATTAGAAGGAAGGCGAACAGATATGCGTATCCGGAAGGCAATTAATATTATGAATGCAATTATGGTCCCGATAGTCAGAGCATATAGTGATTTGAAACTGCTGGCACAAAGCAATACAACAGATGATAAGCTTACGATCACTATCCAGATGAGTAGCGCATCAATAACAGTTATATATATCTTATTGTTTTTCAATACTAATTCCGATAACAGCAAATATTACTTGAACAAATCTGCAACTTTTCGCAGCTGAGTCTTACATTGTGCAAGATAATTCGATATATTCTGTGACAAAGCTTCAGATTCTAGGGTATTGGTCATTTTTACAGAAGAAGTTGATGATTGATTCATTTCCTGCTTTAAGTTTTTGATATCGGCATTCTGCACGGCTATCTTGCTCCGAAGATATTTGACTTCCGTTTCACGATTGTCGTCCAGCCTGACAATGAACCCTTCTATAAATAATACGTCCAGCCCGGCTTCGAAGAAACCGCGCAAGGCATCTTCTGGAGAACATACAATAGGTTCTTCATGTACGTTGAATGAAGTATTGACAAGGGCAAACTTTCCTGTTTTTTCACGATATCTGCTCAACACATCGTAAATCAGCCGGTTGTCATCCTTTTCTACCAACTGAGGCCTTGCCGTTCCATCCACATGGACAACTGCTGGGCATTCCTTCTTTGCCTTATCATTACAATTTACGGTAATCGTCATGAATCTGCTGGTGTGCCTGATACCGTCCTTGATGACAAAATAGTTTGCTGCATCTTCTGCAAGAATGATCGGTGCGAACGGCATGAATTCGGTACGACTGAGACGTTTGTTCAATTGCTGATTTATCTCATTGTCTGTAGCCAGAGCCAGGATAGAACGGTTACCCAACGCCCTGGGACCATACTCTGAAGCTCCTTGGAAAACAGCGACAATTAAGCCGCTGACCAATTGAGAGGCGATATAATCAGCCGGATCGTCCGGAGTTGAGTAAATGATCTCTTTTTCATCCAGAAAGGTTTTGTCAATTTTGTAACTCGGCCCAAGATAAACGTTTTTCAATTGGCGAGGTTGAATCTTTCCGGTTTTAGACAAAACATGCAAAGCAGCGCCCAGCGCAGTCCCGTCGTCAGTCATAGGCGGAATGATAAAGACATTGTCAAATCCTGCTTCGCTTACTCTCTGGTTGATTTTGACATTTGCAAACAAGCCGCCTGAAAGGCAGATATTCTTGTTCAACCAATTCTGTTCCCGCATTTTGACCAGAATCTTTTTGATATGGTCTTCTGCAATTGCCTGTACTGTTGCGGCCATTTCCTTTTTTGAAAACCGTTCGAACGTTGGCCTCAGGGCATTAACAAATGCAGGATTAACTTCAAGGCTTGGAGGGGTGATGTTGCTGTACATATTCTTCCATTCATGCAGAGATACAAAACTTTCGGGTGACACCCACCATGACTCCAACAGCTCACGACAGGCATTATTGGGTTTTCCATAAGCAGCCAGTCCAGTAATTTTCCCTTCGTGCTTTGATGGCGAAAACCCCAGAACTGCAGTAACCGCACTATAAAGAAATGCTACGTTTGCATAATGAAGGGCACTGAACTGATCCAGCGGCACAACCCCTTTTTCAGCAGATGCATCGTAAACTCCGCCAAACCAACCTTCATTTGACATCCCACCATCATACACAAGACAGAGTGAATCCCTATAACCACTGCCCCAAAAGGATGATTCAGCGTGACACAAATGATGTGGCAGAAATACCTTCTCAACGGGAATCTCTTCCAATGCTTTCAAAAAAATATCCCCATGAGCCAGGCTATGGCTATATGGCCGGGGAAACGGCATCGGGTGGATCCTGCTTTGAACATTAATTTCAGGAGCATAGGAATCTCTGACTGAAAGAGCGACTTTGGATATTCGATTCCAGGGAAGATGTGCCAGCAGAGGTGAAGGCCATCTACCATCCTGTTTTCTTCTTGAAATCCGCTCCAATGAGACTGCGAAAACAGGAGTGCCATCAGGCGCTACAAGAGCAATAGCCGTATCATGCATTCCGCTGTAGTTTATACCGAGCACCGAACCTGTTGGGACTGAACCCGCATTAACTGAAAAATAATTATCATCAGGGATTACTGACATAATAACCCTCCCACTCAAGTATTATCTTGTGTAAGCATTTTAGTAATCTCAAGTCTTGTTTGCAAGTTAACCAATCCGATTATATTCGAATTGCCTGAAACAATTTCAAAAGACTTGATCGCATCACACATGTGGTAATTATCATCAAGATGGACATGACCGGAGTGTGCGCCAAGAGAGATAGTGTATTTGCCGACTCCGAGATTCATAACAATGTTGAAATCGAACACAAGCTTCTGGTTTTCACAAATAGATAACTGTTTATTTAATTGATAAGAGTTTGTGCCGAAAATATCCTGCCCAAATCTGTCTCTCACCATTATTCCAACAACTAAATCTTCAAGTGTAGTGTGTGCATATATGACACACTTTACGGTAACATTTTCTCCGGAAACGATGATTTCTGCTGAGTCACCATTTTTATTGAGTATATCAACATTTACTATTTCTACCTTCATATTGCCGTATGTTACTTTTTTATTTCCAGATGCTTTTTCATACAATTCTTGTTGTCCTGCAATTAAAGAGTTATAGACACTAACAACAGTTTCGGAATCACCATCTTCAAGCATTTTCCCTTTATCAAGCAGGATGGCTCTTTTACACAGCACCTTTATAGCATTCATGTCATGCGATACAAAGATTATATTTCCGCCATTTGACTTGAATCCATCCATCTTCTTAACGCACTTCTGCTGAAACGACGCATCGCCAACTGAAAGCGCCTCATCAACAATCATGATCTCAGGCTCTACATTTACCGCAACGGCAAAAGCCAGTCGCACGAACATTCCACTGGAATAGGTCTTGACCGGCTGGTGTACAAATTCACCGATATCGGCGAAAGAAAGGATATCGTCCAGCCTTTCATCCATCTCCTCCCTCGTGTACCCCATCAGCATGCCATTAAAGTAAACGTTTTCCATACCGGAAAGCTCCGGATTGAAACCTGCACCCAGCTCAAGAAGTGCAGAGACCTTACCGGTAACCTGCACCGTGCCGCTGGTTGGAGTGAGCACACCGGTGAGGATCTTTAGAAGGGTGGACTTGCCGGAACCGTTCTTGCCGATGATGCCGACTGATTCGCCCTTTTTGATCTCAAAACTGACATCATTGAGTGCGAAAAAATCATGATGGTACTGTCGACGAAGCGGATGGAGAGATTCCTTCAGGCGGTCAAGTGAAGAGTTGTAAAGTCGGTAGGTTTTGGTTAAATTCTGAACTCTGATGCTATCGTTATCAGACATGTAAACCTTTACACCGTATCAAGGTAACTAACCATCATTCTGGACAATAAGGAGTTTCCCGGTTGCGACGATATTTAGTTAGTACGCAGGGAGTCTGGCGTATATAACAATCACAATATTAAAAAAGGCGACTACATTTTATTGTAATCGCCTTCTTAAAGTATCACCTTCAACTACATGAATCAGTAAGAGGTTAGCGCTGCCTGCTTCCAGGTATTAGTTGCAGTACATACATAAATGAAATTTGCGCCCCAAGTTATATCCCCTGGATTACATGTTGTTCCTTGAGCAGGTGCCAAGCCGGTTCTGATTCTAACCCGGTCACCATCGACATCAAGCTTGGCAGTTGGGACAAATTGACCTAATCCCACAAACCCGGTAGTCTTATTAAGAGATATAACGGCAGGTTGTGCATAGCCGATTAACGCTGCCGGACCAGCGCCGGAGATATCAGGGTAACTAGCAATATCCATACGATTTAGATTGTAAGTCGCACCTGTATAGAAACTAATCCCAGCCCCTCCGCCTGGAGTACCATAGCCAATTTTACCTGCCTCGACAGAACCAGAGTTCAAAAACCACTCTTGAATACCGCCTGGCCTCACCTTTGTACGAAGTATGTCATTGTTATATACGCTTAAAATCGGAGTCTGGTTAATGACTGAATCGGATGTACTAAAAACACCTCTCACTTCAGTCAAACCGGTATCATCAACTTTCAAAACATTACCGGCAGCTCCACCAGTTCCCTTAACCACCAGCTTATCGCCCGCGCTTGCCGATCCAACCATCACTGCTGATACTGCCAGAACTGCCACTATAGCCTTCATCATTTTCCGCATTTTGTATGCCTCCTTTGCTTTTTAAACACCGTGAGATGTGAATCTGTTATTTAACCGCGTACTTCTCAATTTAGCGTAATTACCTTCGTCATCTAACTGACTCGCTTCAGTCTAACAGGGACTGCTTGTTTTGTACAGAAACTGCCTTAATAAGCCTGTTTGCTGAGTAACAATAAAACAAATATTAAAGAACTGCAACAAAAAATCTAATCGTCGGATTTGTTCTGCCCTTGGATATTTATAGAGAATGCAAATCAAGGGCCAAGAAGCTGCTAGACGTTGTAAAACTGCTAGACGCTAGACGTGAGAGGTGAAATGAAAAAGTCCTTCACCTCTAACCTTTAACCTCTTGCATCTGACAGTTTTTTGCGTTTCACTTCTACCGTCTAGCTACCCTCAGCGTCTCGCAGCCTTTGGCCTCTCGTCTAGCGTTTCACATCTTGCGTCTAACAGATTTTAATAGTCCTGTAAGTTTTGCAGCTATGGATTCGATGAGCAAATCGATGTTTTCCCTTGAATTTTCTGTTAGGTACTTCAGACGCAGAGCTATATCTAACTGGGTGTCAAGTTCACTTAGTGATCCATATGCAATATTAAGAAATTGCAGGAATTCTTTGGGAGAAAAACGCGCCGCCCCTTCTGCTATGTTGCTTGGTACCGAAACAGCCGCACCCCTCATAACAACTTGCCATCTTTACAGCATCGCCTGATTGTATCCAAGTAATGCATTATGAGTCCGCTATCTATTTGGGGCAAGGCCTTTATCCGTGATAATTCGTGTAATCCGTGGCAAAATGTCTTTGACTTAAAACCTTTAAACCCTTAGCCACGGATGGACACGGATAGAATCTACACCAAGCTTTTTTTGGGGTAAGGCCTTTATCCGTGATAATTCGTGTAATCCGTGGCAAAAAGCCTTTGAGCAGAGTTATGCTTCTTTTTCAGCTTACACCTTTCTTCCTTGCTCAGACATCATCTTCCTTAACTCGATAGATCCCATGATGCGCCTCGGTATCGGCACGGTGGGCAGAGAGTTCAGAGGAAACGGCATCTATCTTCCCTGACAGATTAGACTCAACCTGATCAATCCGTGTCTCAACACGTTCTAGTTTATCTGCAAGCATCTGGTGCCCTTCAGCTACTATTGACAGCTTATGGTCAAAGCCTTCAGCAACGACTGAAACGAACTGCTGAAATTCCAGACGCTGTTCAACCAAGTTCATCTGGAACCTATTCTCCTGTCCAGCAAAGTTCATCTGGAACCTATCCCCCTGTTCTGTCAAGTTCTGCTGGAACCTATCTCCCTGTTCAACCAAGTTCTTCCGGAACCTATCTCCCTGTTCAGCCAAGTTCTCTTGGAACCTATCACCCTGTTCAGCCAAGTTCTCTTGGAACCTATCCCCCTGTTCAACCAGATTCTGCTGGAACCTATCTCCCTGTTCAGTGAGCTTCTGCTGAAATAGCTGCGTATGCTTATCAAACAAAGCTTCTATAAATTGCTTGTCATTCTCGTCCATTTATGGCCCTCCCTGTTGGATTAATTCACGAATAGGCACTGATGAACTGTAAATTTCAAGTAGACCCTCCCAGTTAAAGCGATAATCGGTCAATTGCTGCGATTTATTGGGAACTAAATTTATAACACATCCGCGAAATGCGGACGCAAGCGCCGGAACACCATTGCACCCAGCAGCAGGAAGAACCCGGTCAGGCCCCAGAACCAGAGAGTCTGTATCCAGTGCTCCCAAAACCAGACCTTGTTGATAAGGCTGTCACGGTATCCCTCTACAATATAGACAATGGGATTGAGTTTGATGATCGGCTGATACTTGGCAGGGAGGAGTTTCACATTCCAGAAGATGGGAGTTCCCCAGAAGAGGAACTGCAATGCCATGGCAACAAGCTGACCGACATCACGGAGGAAGATTATCAGGGCAGAGAAGAGCCAGGACAAGCCGGTGAGGAGGAGAAGTGACGCAAGGAGATAGTAGGGGAGCTGTAAACTGTGGACCGGGATAGGAGACCCTTGAACCGCAAACATTATGAAGATCATGACAAGGAAAAAGAGATGGATAACCAGGGTTGAGAGGAGTTTGACCAGGGGGAGGATACCGATACTGAAGGCCATCTTCTTCACCAGGAAGGAGTTATCCAGTATGGAGTTGGTGGCTGATGAGAGTGCATCGCTGAAGAAGAACCACGGGATGATCCCGACCGCCAGCCAGAGAACGTACGGGATACCGTTCACCGGCTGGCTCTTGAATACAAAGCTGAAGACGAACCAGAGGATGCCGATGTAGACGGTAGGGTGGACAAAGGCCCAGAGCATGCCGAGATAGGAGCCGAGATACTTGCTCCGGAAGTCACGTCGTGCCATCTCCAGGATGAGCTGCCGCCTCGAGACCAGTTCGGTGATGAATGAGGTGAATATTCGGAAGTAGTTCATGCCGGCATCGTACATCATGGGTGAGTTAGCTGTAAACCTGAAATCCCTTACATTCGACAATCTGCTGTTCACCGCAGATAAATAAGGACGCGCGCTGAGAATATCATAGACCAGGATTCTTTTCTCAATTCCCAACTCAAGAAAAAAAGCGACTGCATGGTTGCAGTCGCTTTGAATTTATCCTTCTTTGTTCCTTATGAATGTCAGGCAATGCCTTGATTACTGGACTATTACAGTCCCATTGCCAAGGTAAGAACCAATGGTAACGCTACCCTGGGATATTGTCAAACCATTGGTAATTGTTGTTGCGCTTCCAGCCGGGAGGGTTGTCCAGTTGGTCCAGCCCCCTACCAGGGTTACGTTTTTTGCCAAATTGGCTGTAAAGGAGAACGGACCTACCTGCGCATCTATGACTGTGCCTGATGAAGCTGCAATGTATGCATCCTGCAGCGCCGGGTAGTAAGGGATGGTCCCGGTCCTTGCGGTCCTTACCGGTCCGCCAGGAGTTGGTGGGGGTGGTGCGCCTACAATCGCTATTACGTTGAATACCCCGTTGTTGTCAGCTAATAACAGTGCATTTGCATCATCCAGGACCAGTTCACACTGTGAGTTGTTTCCTGCGGCTGCGCAGGCACCACCCCAACTGACTAGGGGTCCACCGGTAGAGTCAGCGGTCTTGGTGTAGGTGAAGATTATTTGGGGGGTAGGTGCAATTGCGGCTGAGCAGGTTGTGCCACAGTCTATTCCGCCGACAGAGCTTTTAATGGTACCAGTGCCCAGACCGGAGAAAGATGCCTTGAAATCCCATTTTGTCCGGATGAAGCTTGCGGAAATGTACTGGGGTGCGGTTACATTGCTGAAGGTATAGCTCGAAACAGCCCCAACGCTTGTTGTAGGGGGGTTTGTAGAACCGACCTTGACATCACTGATGACAAAATTAGGCTGGTTGCTCGCCGCGCCGTTTTCCGGGATGATGGAAAGGGTCAGATTCTGCCCTGCTCCAACCTTGACAATACCCTGCGGACTCATCGTTACGATTCCGAGAGGTGGTGTAATTTTCCCACCGAGGCCAAACCAGCTTGTTGTTGTAACAGTCGAGGTCACGTCATAGAGAAATGGGCCGGCAAATTTGCCGAGTGAAACCGGTTCCTGTCCGACATTCTTAGCTGCCGGCACAAGGCTGTTGTCGCTCACATTGATCGTAGATGCACTACCGGGGTCCCCGTAGCTGTTGGCGGTAACTACCTTGGCGCCGTCAGCGGTCACGGCTATGCCCATCGGCATCTGGCCGTTTGTCAGATTGATAGTGCTCGTATCTATAACTGTTTTAGCGGTCGTGTTGATATTTATGACGGTAACGGTGTAGGGGATGTTGACGGTGTTGGAGTTGGCAACATACACCTTGGTTCCATTAGGGGTAACGGCCAGACCGAACGGAGTGTTGCCGACAGCGACCGGCGTACCGATAATCGCATTCGTGGAGCCGTTTATGACGGATACCGTATTCTCATCCATATTGGCGACAAAGACCATGGAGCCGTCAGTGGATACCGCAACCCCTTTGGGATTAGGTAAAGGAGTCGTCCCCACGGTTACTGAAACCAACGGCCAAGCATTTATTACCGCGGGGTCCGTGGCATCGCTTGCGGTAACTACCATAACCTGGTTGGTCCCAAAGCAGGTAACATAGACCTTGTAGACCCCACCGACAACCGGGCCGACTGCCACACCATCAGGCTGGGCATTTCCTGTCAGTCCGAGATCGCGAGAGCCGAGCTTATTTCCGGTTGCAGTGTCGAACACAGACACTGTCGTCCCGTCATTGTCGGCAACGAAAAGTCGCGTTCCAGCGGAATTGACCGCCAAACCACCGGGCTGTTTTGTCAGCATGCCACTCGCCGGGATGGTTGTTACCGAGTTATCCATGGTATCAATCACGGAGATGGTTTTACTGTTCTGGTTTGAGACATAAGCCCGCCCACCAATTGAGTTAACCGCAACACCATAGGGACTCTGCCCGACTGGAATGGTCGCGGTGACAGCATTGGAGGCAGTATCTACAACCGATACGGTATTACCGGCCTTGTTTGCTATGTATGCAAAGGGGGCTGCGTGGACGATTCCCGCATACATTAACATACATGAGACACTGAGCATTACCCTAAAGTACATGTCTTCCTCCTGTGACGTGATGCCGATGAACTTGATCTGTGTGAGTTATTATGCAAAATTGAAACCAAACGTGGCGGCATTCCAGAGCGGTTTTTCTCGTCGGCTTTGCCGAACAGACTTTAGCATATACTTAAGTATTTAATCAACACCCCAAAGATTATTGCCGACGCCCACCAATGAACTGTGCCCCAAGCTTCCAGGCAAGCGGGGAGCGGAGTTCCTTGAGACGGTTGAGGGAACGTGTTGCGGACGACATATCTCCGAGGCGGAGGGAAACCAGTCCATAATTAAACACGGCATCCGGATAGTCGGGCTTGAGTAGAGCGGCCATGCTGTAGTAGGTGCGGGCCTCCAGTAACCTCCCCTGCTGAGAAAGTGCCGATCCGAGATTGTCATAGGGTACGTGGTAATAGGGACGAAGGGGAATCGCCTTGCGCAGGACGGCCTCGGCATCGGGCCAGCGACCAACCTCTGCATAAGCGTTAGCAAGGGTCAGATGGTTGCGCTGGTTATGTGGCGCCTTGTCGACACCGTCACGGGCAAAGGCAATCGGGTCGGACCAGATAAGGTTGCGCTGCCATGCTGCAACAGAGTACCCGGAAAGCAGAAGGCAGAGAAGGAGTGCGGGCAGGAGTTTACCGGGGACCCGTCTGAAGAGCGAAACCAGTGCCACGCTAAAGCCGAACAGAGGGAGGTAGAGCCGGTGCTCCACCGCCGCATCAAGCGGGATTATGGTGGACTCCACGGAGAGTGCGATAAAGAACCAGAAGATGCCGAAAGCAAGAAGCGGCCTGCGCCTGCTCTGCCAGAAGGCAAGCAGGATGAGAAGGAGAAGCCCTGAGCCGGCAAGTAACGTCTGCACGGTAAGGAGATTGCCGACAAGGGGATAGCCGTAATCGAACACCTGCCCGTACGGCAGAAAAAGGAGACGGATGTAGAGCCAGAGAACCGAAAGCTCGGTAACAAAGTAGATGAGCTGGAGCTTCTCCGGGGGCCTCTCCAGCTTCGCGGGCTGAGGGAGCCGGGCGGAATCAGCTGCAGGAACTGCAGGAGTGAGATTCTTTGTTGCGGATGCCTCGCCGGCCCTGGTCCAATACTCGGAGCGACCGGCCTCCTTGAGGAGTACGTCGTCTTTTCCCACATGCAGGTAGATAAAAAGTATGGAGAGGAGGAGAAACGGCAGGATGTAGACGATACGGCGAGCCATGGTCCGGAGGTGAGCACCTTGGTTGAGGATAAGCCAGTCGAACAGAAAGAATAAGGCGGGCAGCACAGCGGCATTCTGTTTGGTCATCAGGGCCAGCGCCGAGGCAGCCAAAGCAGAGACGTACCAGCCGGCATGGCTGAAGGAGCTTATCCGATCTCCTCCCTGGAGTGACTCACGACCACGGCAGTAGGCGTAGAGCGCCATAAGGGAGAAAAGAGCCGACAGGGAGGTCATCCGCTGGACTATATAATTGACCGCCTGGGTCTGAAGGGGGTGAACCAGGAACAGAGTAGCAACCGCAGCAGATAGGAGCGCAGGGCGCAGGGTACAGGGCGAAGAAGAGGTTCCCGTCTGTACCGGTCCAAAGGCCCTCTTTGCAAGTAGGTAGACTATCCAGGAGGCGAACAGGTGAAAGGCTATGTTTGCAAGATGGAATCCGTAGACATCCATCCCCCCAAAGCGGTAGTTGAGGGCAAAGGAGAGGTAGGCAACTCCGCGCTGGCCAACGATGTTCTTCAGGGCGGCGGCAAGGTTTTTTACACCAGGATTTTCCAGTATATTCTGGATATCATCGAAGAGCCAGGGGACAGTGAGGGTCTGACAGTAGAGAACCCCTCCCAGGAGGCAGAGCGCCAGCAGCACGACCGGATCGAGGTATCTGGATCGGGAGAATTCCGTTGTATCCAAACCGAAGCCCCTTTTCACATCAACCTTCTGGCCTTCAGCGCTGCCTCAGCCTCAGCCAGTTTGTCCTCGTGCTCCTCACCACCCGCCCAGGCCACCAGTTCACCGACGCCTGCACTGAATGGTACCCGTGGCTCATAGCCCAGCAGTAAGCGGCTCTGTGCAAGATCTGCATAACAGTCGCGGATGTCCCCCACCCGGAACCAACCATCAAGGACAAACTCCTCGGCCAAACCAAGCTCACGGCAGATGTGGCGGGCAAGGTCAAGCACCGTGAGGCGCTCGCCACTTCCGACATTGAAGGTGCCGCCGATGGCCGGCAGGCTCTCAAGGGCAAGGAGGTTGGCCTGCACAACATCTCGTACATTAACAAAGTCGCGACCCTGGAGACCGTCCTCATAGATTGAGATCGGGTGTCCGGAGGTAGCCTTTGCGCTAAATATGGCGGCTATTCCCGTATAGGGATTTCCCAGTGCCTGACGGGTGCCATAGACGTTGAAGTACCGGAGAATGACGAAGGAGATGCCATAGGTGGCTGCAAAGAGCCGCAGCAGCTCCTCCTGAACACGCTTGGTCTCGGCATAAACCGATATGGGGGCAAGCGGTTTTCCTTCCAGCGTAGGGACCGGGGCGAGCCCTGCGCTGCAGAAAGGGCAGACAATCCGCCAATCCCCCTTTTCCAGTGCGAGCCTGCTTCTGAGCGGCGGATAGACCGATCCACAGGATGCGCAGCTATAGGCACCCTCTCCGTAAACGGCACGAGAGGAGGAGAGAATGATCCTGCGAACCTGGTGAGTCGTGTTGGCCAGAACATCGAGCAGCATTGCAGTACCACCAATGTTGATGTCGCAGTAGCTGTGGATCTCGTACATGGACTGTCCCACCCCGGTCTGGGCGGCAAAGTGAAAGATTGCATCCACCCCGTCCACTGCCTGTGCAACATCTTCGCGACTCCGGACGTCCCCCTGCATCAGCTCGACGCGGGGATCAAGCCAGAGAGGGCGCTTTTGCTCCGGACCATGCACCTGAGGATCGAGCAGATCGAGCACGCGAACACGGTAACCGGCGGCCAGCAGGGCATCGCAGGTATGGGAGCCGATAAAGCCGGCGCCGCCAGTGATCAGGACGGTGAAGGGTCGTTTCATTTCAATAATTCCCTGTAAACTTTTGCCAGTTCCGAATAGGCAACTGACGGATCATACCGTCTCACTGCCTCTACCCTGCCCGCTTCTCCGAGGCGCGCTATCTCGGAAGGGTTGTCGAGCAGCCCCTCGATTGCCGCGACAAGGGCCGGGACGTCCCCCGGAGGGACGAGCAGGGCGCTTTTGTCATGTTTGACCACGCTGCTGATCCCTTTTATGTCGGTACCGATAACCGCAATGCCGCCGGCAAGGTAGACGGGGAGTTTGCCGGGGACATTCTCGCCATAAAGCCTGAGTGCAAAGCCTATGTCGCAGATCCTCAGATAGTGGGGAAGCCGCTCGAACGGCTCATCATCGACAAAGACAATCCTGTGTGCAATCCCCATCTTCTCCGCCTTTGCGCGGTACGGAGGGAGCGGCCTGCCGAAGAGGACCAGCCGGAGATCACTTCTTTTATGGCAGAGATCACTGAAAGCAGCCAGGAGGAAATCGACCCCCTGATACTCCTCCATGCCGCCGGAATAGATGAGGAGCTTCTCTCCGGCTGGTCGGAGCCGACGCTCTAGCTCACGGTCCACCCGATCGTCAGCGAGATGAAAGCTCTCCAGTTCCGGAACATCCTCCACCATGAAGACCTTGTTCGGAGAATGACCTGCTGCGACAAACTCGTCTTGCCGCAACATGGATTGGGCCACGATGCGGTCTGCCCGGCGCTCTACCCATCGCTCGAAGATCGACAGGGGCTTGACCAGCCATGAATCGGCAGCAAGTGCCCCGGTTGTGATCAATTCCGGCACAAAGGTTCCATGGGCGTTGTATATAACCCGTGCGCCGGTGAAGAGTCGGACTACAAGACCGATGAAGGCACCTTCGTGAAGGTGGCAGTCTACGAGCCTGATCCTCTCCTCCTTCACAACCCGGATGGCGACCCCCAGCAGCAGCAGGTCGTAGAGCATCTTGGCCAGACTGGCACCGGTCTGCCTGATTGTGACAGGGAGCGGCAGCGTCCGGTGGATGCGGAAGGGGAAGTCACCATCTGCCCCTTGAGAAAAAGAGATGACGTGAACATCGAACTCCTCTGACATGGCTTCTGCAAGGCGCCTGATCCGGAGGGGGGTTCCGCGGTCTATGTAGAAAGGACACGGTGCAATAACCGCAACCTTCTCTTTCACCTTAGGTATTATTAACGAATCATGACCCATCTCAACCACCTTCCAGCAGGTTGTCAAGGTTGAGGCGCTCGCGCACGACATAGATGGGCTTCCCCTGTGCTTCGTAGTATGTACGGGCATTCAGCTCCCCCAAGAGGCCGAGGGTGATGAACTGTACCCCCATGAAGAGGAGGAAGGCGGTGAGGATGAGGAGCGGGTTGCGGTTCATACTGGTCTGCTCGAACAGTTTCATGTACACGGTGACAACACCGGTGACAGAGCCTGCAAACAGGGAGTATATCCCCCATTTGCCGAAAAGCTGGATCGGTTTGGTGGAGTAGGTAAGAAGGAACATCACCGTCATAAGATCAAGAACCACCCGCATGGTTCTCGATATGCCGTACTTGCTTGTTCCGTGCAGCCTCTGGTGATGGCGGACAGGTATTTCCCCCACCCGTGCCCCCACCTGAGAGGCAAGCGCCGGAACAAACCGGTGCATCTCGCCGTAGAGGTTAATCCCGTCAAGGACCTCACGGCGATATGCCTTGAGCGTGCAGCCGTAGTCGTGAAGATGAACCCCTGTCATCCTGGAAATAAGCCCATTAGCCAGAACTGACGGGAGTCGACGGCTGATAAGGGTATCCTGGCGGTTCTTCCTCCAGCCTGATACCACATCATACCCTTCGTCTATCTTTGCCAGAAGGAGCGGGATGTCAGTCGGATCATTCTGCAGATCACCGTCCATCGGGACCACCACACGTCCAGAGGCCGCATCGAAACCGGCTGCCATGGCTGCAGTCTGCCCGAAGTTTCGCCGAAAGCGGATCACCTTGCAGGCCGGATCGTGAAGTGCAATCCCCTTCATTACATCGAATGAGCCGTCGATGGAGCCGTCATCAACCAGGATCAGCTCCCACTCAATGGAACTCCCTGCCAGAGCATCGGCAATCCGCTCATGGAGAATGGGGAGGTTTTGGACCTCATTATAGATAGGGACAACGATGCTTAGATCCATTGGAAGGCCGTGAAATCCGGGATGTGAAATATGAAACGAAAAAACGTAAAGCAGGGAATGATCTTCATATCTTAACCCTCCGCAACGTTACCTCCGGGTCCGCATTGCCGTTATTGCGGAAACGGGGTCTGATGATACCCCAGATCAGACCTGCGCCATAGGCCAGGTGAAGTGTCGGAAGCATGATCGGGAGAAGGAGGAGAAGCGCCGGAAGCCTCCTTTGGAAGGCATCCCAGGTCGCGGTCAGGGCAACAGCAACTGCATAGCACAAAAGCGGGAGGGTGTAAACAGGCTTATGAAGCAGAGGCAGGAGAAGGAGGTAGAGGAGAAAAAGCGCCGGCATCAGGCTCATGGGGCTCACCCGTTGGCTGATGAGGGTCTGCTCGGCACGTCCGCGGCCATAGGTGAAGAGCTGACGGATAAACGAGGAATATGTACTCCGCTGGCTCCGCTGTATTGCCAGGTCAGGATCATGGATGAGCTGCCGCCCCTCCTGCCTGAGGCGATCCATCAGTTCGTTTTCCTCATTCGGGTAAAGCCTCTCATCCAGCCCTCCGCAGGAAAGGAAAAGCTCGCGCCGGAAGCTCAGATTACAGAGGATCAGTTCGTGGTCTCCGGTTGTTCTCACCCAGCCACTGCGGCGGTATCGGTTGCGAACCCCCCCTCCCCCGATGAATGAAGCGAGTGCTGCACCGAAAGACTGCTGCATGACCGTATCAGTTAAAGGGGTCAGGGATGGGCCGCCAACAGCTGCAACACGCGAATCAGCATAATGCGCCTCTGCTCTGTGAAGGAGGTCGGGTTCCACACGTGAATCGTCATCCAGAAAGTAGAGGATCTCACCTGTAGCGACTTCAGCAGCGCGATTGCGCTGGCAGCTCGGGCGCGTCCCCTCGGCAACGATAATTTCGTAGCGTCCCTTGGGATAGTCAAGATTCCTGAGCCCTTCCAACGCCCGTACACTGCCTCCCGGCTTGACCGGAATAATTATGGTCCAGCTGCAGTCAATCATCTCACTTTTCACTTTTCACGATTCACAACAATCATCAGGCATAAAAAAACCGGGGGTCTCCCGGTTTTCCAACTGTGGCACTCTCATCTGTCAGAACTGCTTTTTCACGTTTGCCGAGACACGTTTTTCAGTACGCTTGTCGCTACCGCTTCTTATACCATAGGCAGCATCAATGGAAGCCTGTAATTTGGCATAGTTGGCACCAAACGAAATACTCTGCATCCATTCACTCACATTACCGGGATCCAGAAGGGAGTAGCGGGTTGTGGCGCCTACGAATAACTGCCTGAAAGGATAATAGTTTGCCAGCAGGCTGAATCGGCGAATATCATTGTATTTGTCGTTGGAAAGAGAAGAGGAACCCTTTTCAAGGGTGGCCTCTTCCGTTAGATCGATCAGCTTCTTCCTGCCGATTCCAGGTGAAAAGAATGTATACATCACCCTTTGACGAAGCTCGGTCCTATCCTCGCCGGATCCGGCGGTTGACATGCTGTAGCTGCCACGAACCATTGCCTGAAGATTC
>JAYSLX010000228.1:0-18430 GCA_043725245.1 Geobacteraceae bacterium
ACCTGGTGTGAAATGACCGTGGTTTTCTCAACATCGGCAATGGTGGCATTGACCTCTTCCATTGCCGAAACCGATTTGTAAACGGTTTCGGAGAGGGCATCGAGGTTTCTGCTTACCTGCTCTATTGCCACAGATATCTCGCCAACAGCCGAACTTGTTTCGTCAACAGCCGACAAAACGCTTTCCGCAGCGCCTGCAATGTGCGCCGTGTTCTCGGAAAGGGAGTCGACAAAACCCTTCAGGTTGAAAACATTGCGGGAGTGATCTTCACGATTTGTGAGCAGCCCGGAAAATGTGTTCCCAAGCTCGACTGTCAGTTTGTCGATGGACTTGAGGAGATTGATTCGGGTGATGGCCGAAGCAGCCTGGTCGGCAAAGAGTTTGACCGTATCAACGTCCGAATCGTTAAGCAGACGCTTGCTGAACCTGTTATCCACACCAAATAAACCGATAGCCTCCCCATTGATGACAATCGGGCATAAAATGAAACTGCGCGACCTTATAGGTGTTATGGCATCGAACGGCGGCTTGATGTGATAATCAGGTGGATAACTCTTGATATCTTCAACCAGAAAGGTCTTCTTCTCCACAAAGCACTTGTGAATAATGCCAATTCTTTCATCAAGGGGAAGCACGGTTGAAAACGTGTCAAATCCATCACTCCGGACAGCTGCCACAAAACTGAGCGAAGAGCGCATATCATCAGCCATCAGGATATTAACCCGCTCGTACCCCAGAACCTCGCTCAACCCCTCTGCGCAGAGCGACAGCACCTCCTTGAGATCGATGGTCCTCTGGATGCGGCTACTGATCTTGTGAAAACTCTTTATGTTATTGTCCAAGGCCATGAAGCGGTTCTCAAAAAGCTCCTTCTGAATGGTCATCTGGCTGTTCAGTTCCGCTGTCTGAACCGCACGAAAGTGTAGTTCGTCATTGCTGCGACCTATGAAGTAGCCCAGACTCCCCATTACAATGCTAGTGCCGACCCCCATGTAAAGATAGAGAAAAATGTGTTCGGAGCTCATGACCACATCACCGCCAACCAGGTCAATAAACCCCTTTGACTCGTCGCCGAAAATAAATGCCCTTATGAATGCCCACATAACCGGGGCACCAACCCCCAGCATGATTCCCAGCACCAGATAACGGACCTTCTTACGAATATATGTTTGGTACTTTTCCATAGGACGGCAAGAACCTCCGTTGTGAATTCCACTTTTGTTTTATTACATGTCGGCTGAAGCAGCTAAAACTGTAGCACTGCATGTCCCCAAGTCCGAAACGGCCCGAAAGCCGGTCAACGGCCCATCATGATACCCAGCTCTTCGGCGGCCCCGACCATCTCTCCGCGAGGATTCACCAGTTTAAGACGCCTGACCGCCTTTTCGATAGAAACCGACCGGATATGTGTCCCGCGCAGGCAGGCCATCCGGCCGAATTCACCCTCTTCGACCATTGCCAGAGCCTTGATTCCGAACCGGCTTCCCAGAGAGCGGTCAAAGGTGGAGGGTGAACCGCCTCGTTGGAGGTGGCCGAGTACCGTGACACGGGTATCCATGTCCAGACAGTGGCCGAGTTGTTTCGCTACATACTCGCCAATCCCGCCAAGACGCTCCACCTGGTGTTCAATATCCAACCCGGATCTGACTACACGCTTACCGCCACGCGGAAATGCCCCCTCCGCAGCAACAACGATACTGAAACGGCTCCCCCGGCGTCGACGAAGATCGATTGCTTCACATATTTTCCCGATCGAAAAGGGGATCTCGGGGACCAGGATCACATCAGCGCCGCCGGAAACCCCGGATTCCAGGGCAATCCATCCTGCATAACGCCCCATGACCTCCAGTACCATAACCCGGTGATGACTCTCGGCGGTTGAGTGAAGCTTGTCCAGGGCATACGTGGCAGTCTCAAGAGCCGTGTTGTAACCGAAAGTGACGTCCGTCTCCATCAGGTCGTTGTCGATGGTTTTCGGCACACCAACCACCGGCACCCCTTTGCGCATCAGTTCCAAAGCAATGGTGAGAGACCCCTCTCCGCCAACTACAACGAGTGCATCAATGCCGTGGCGGCGAACATTCTCAACTACCCTTTCAGAGAGGTCAACAACCTCCAGATGGCCGTTCTTTTCCATCGGATACGAGAAGGGATTCCCACGATTGCTGGTCCCTAATATGGTCCCACCACGCGGCAGAATGCCACGAACATCGTCCAGGCCGAGAAGCCGGATCTTTGAATCATCGAGAAGCCCGTCAAAACCGTCCTCAATTCCGATAACTTCCCAGTGCCGTTTGAGGAGAGCTCCCTTAACCACTCCCCGTATAACCGCGTTAAGACCGGGGCAGTCTCCTCCTCCGGTCAGTATGCCAATCCGTTTAGCCATGTCGTTACCTCGAAAAAGCCAGTGCCGCAGCTCCCAGAATACCTGCATCATCTCCCATTTCAGCCTTTAGTACCGTGATCCGCTTCATGGCCGGCCGGAATGCCCTTCTTTGCATCTCCTCTAGCATCGAAGGGACAATGAGTCCTAAGCTCTCAGCCACACCACCACCTATGATTATCGCGCCCGGATTAAGCAGATTGACCACCGCAGCAGCTGCAATCCCCAAGGCCCTGCCCGCACCCCCGAATAGTGCAGCAGCACGTCGGTCACCTCCGGTGGCCGCATTTGCCAGCCATTCGGTGCTGATCTGATCGGCTGGCCAGCAATTGGCCTCCCGTGCAGCAGCAACAATAGCCGTCGATGAAGCATACTGCTCAACGCAGCCCCTGTTGCCGCAGGGGCAGGGACGTCCTTCCGGCTCTACGGTTATGTGCCCAAACTCGCCGGCAAAACCGTCATCTCCTGCCCAAAGCTTCCCATCGAGAAGTATGCCGCCACCAATACCGGTTCCTATAGTGATCAGCAGGAAAGAAGGGAACGACCTGCCTGCTCCGAATCGAAACTCGCCGTAAGCAGCGGCATTGGCGTCATTTGCAACAATTACGGGTAATCCTGAAGCCCTTCCTATCTCTGCGGCGAGATTCTTTCCCTCACAGTGCGGCAGGTTGACCGAGGAAAAGATTTCGCCGGTAGGATCAATCAGGCCCGGCATCCCTACCCCCACCGCACCTACTCGATACCCTGCGACCTCTGCCTCTGTGCACAAAGCCGTGATCCCTGAGATCAGCTGTCGTAGGAAACCGTCCCAATCGGCTGCTGTGGCAACTCGACTGCGGGAAAGTATCTTTGCATCATCACGCACAAGGGCACATCGGAGGTTGGTCCCTCCAATGTCTATCCCGATGACAGTTCTAGCCATTTTCATTGAGGTTTTGTGGTTATCCGTCTCATGTTAAACGTCTCACTGCATACGCTTACGAAAAAATTGGTTTCATATTATCAAAGGTTGTAAGGAGTGCCTCGGGAACAACCCTGGTGTCCGCAACCACCGTCATGAAATTTGTATCACCATTCCATCGCGGAACGACATGAAAGTGCAGGTGGTCCGCTACTCCTGCGCCTGCAACCTTCCCCAGGTTCATGCCGATGTTGTAGCCATTCGGGGCAAAGAGCCGACGTTGGACCGTCTCTGCAAGCCGGACACTCTCCATAAGATCGAGAAGCTCCGGAGAATCGAGCTCTTCGAGAGTCGCGGCATGCCGGTACGGTATCACCATGAGATGGCCATTGGTATATGGATATCGGTTCAGCATGATAAAAGAGCAGGCAGACCGGTGGAGCACCAGCCTCTCCCGGTCTGCTGCGACATCAGATCCAATACAGAATATACATCCCTCGGTCTCTCCGCACATGATGTACTCCATTCTCCAGGGTGCCCAGAGTCGCTCCATTCTGATACAACCGCCTTCCCGAGGGATTATCATGCATACTTGAAATCTGAATCTGCAGAACTATGAAGAATAGTAGCGGAAAACTCCTGTTTGACAACTCCGTCCTTCACGATAAACACAAATAGCAGTTAAATGAGTTTTTTGTATTTTATTCAGGTTAAATACTTGACATGCACTTGGTAATAGCAATATTGTAGAACAATTTTTGGTTAGAGGCCGCATTGCGGGGGGTCAGGCCATTACCGGGCTTCCACTTATATTTTACTCTTAATAAAATCAGGTAAGGGGGTAGTTAATGAGCAAGAAACAGGACGCGCTGGATTACCACTCAAACGGACGCAAAGGCAAGATTGAAGTCATTGCATCGAAACCATGCCTCACCGCTCGCGATCTTTCGCTGGCATATTCCCCAGGAGTTGCCGAACCGTGTCTGGAGATCGAAAAAAATCCGGAGGATGCCTACAAGTACACAGCCAAGGGAAACCTGGTGGCGGTCATCTCCAACGGAACTGCAGTACTCGGACTCGGAAATATCGGCGCCCTGGCAGGAAAACCGGTTATGGAGGGAAAGGGTGTTCTCTTCAAGCGCTTTGCCGATATAGACGTCTTTGATATTGAGGTTAATTCCGAAGACCCTGACGAAGTCATCAAGTTCTGCCAGCTTATCGAACCAACGTTCGGCGGCATCAACCTAGAGGACATCAAAGCCCCGGAGTGCTTCTACATCGAGGAAGAGCTCAAGAAGACCATGAATATCCCGGTCTTCCACGATGACCAGCATGGTACCGCAATCATCTCCTCCGCTGCCCTCATCAATGCCCTGGAACTGATCGGCAAAAAGATCGATAACATCCGGATAGTGGTCAATGGTGCAGGTGCGTCAGCCATTGCCTGCGCCAACCTGGCCATCTCTCTCGGGGTGAAAGCGGACCACCTTATGATGTGCGACACCAAGGGTGTCATTTACAAGGGGCGCGTCGAAGGGATGAACAAGTACAAAGAGCGCTTTGCCGTAGATACACAGCTTCGAACTCTGGAAGAGGCAGCAGAAGGGGCGGACGTACTGTTCGGACTCTCATCAAAAGGGGCATTCACTCCTGAAATGATACGAAAGATGGCCGTAAACCCCATCATCTTCGCCATGGCCAACCCCGACCCGGAGATCACTCCGGAAGAGGCTAATGCGGTAAGAGGTGACGTCCTTATCGCCACAGGCCGCTCAGATTACCCCAATCAGGTGAACAACGTTCTCGGCTTTCCCTTCATCTTCCGCGGTGCCCTTGATGTACGCGCCACCACGATCAATGAAGAGATGAAAAAGGCAGCTGTCTTCGCCCTGGCCGAACTGGCACGCGAAGAGTGCCCCGATTCGGTCTGCAAGGCGTACGGAAATGAAAAATTTTCATTTGGTCCGCGCTACATCATCCCCAAGCCATTCGATCCGCGTGCGCTGCTTCGGGTAGCGCCGGCAGTTGCCAAGGCCGCCATGGATTCCGGCGTGGCCCGTCAGCCGATAGCAGACATGGAAAAGTACATGGAGCACCTCGAGGCTCTGCAGGGTAAGGCGAAAGAGACCCTGCGGGGGATCATCAACAAGGCAAAAAGCGACCCAAAAAGGATCGTCTTCCCGGAAGGAGACAACGAGAAGATCCTGAGAGCCGCCCAGATCCTCGTAGAGGAGGGCATAGCCCAGCCGATCCTTATCGGCAACCACTCCAGAATCCGTTCAACCATGGAGGAGTTGGGGATAGACCTGAACGGCGTGCCGATAATAGACCCCGAAACCTTTGCCAAATCCGAGGAGTATGCCGAGGAACTCTTCCGTCTCCGCCAGCGCAAGGGGCTTACCCTTTCGGAAGCCAAGCGGATCATGCGCCGGAAATCCCGCACACACCTGGGGTGCATGATGGTTCGCATGGGTGATGCAGATACCCTTCTCTCCGGTATAGATACCCACTATCCAGAGACCATCCGACCTGCATTGGAAGTGATCGGTAAGAAGACAGGGCTATCCAGCGTTCACGGCCTCTACATGATGGTCTTCAAGAAGGGGATTTTCTTCATGGCCGACACGACCGTTTGCATTGAGCCCACACCTGAAGAGTTGGCCGAAACGGCCATTCTGGCCGCGGAAATGGCACGCATGCTCGAATTCGTTCCCAAGGTCGCCATGCTCTCTTTCTCCAACTTCGGTTCAGTTCACCACCCCGATGCAACTAAGGTAAAGAAGGCTGTTGACATCGTTAAAGAACGTGCCCCAGAACTGGAGATTGACGGCGAAATGCAGGCCGACACCGCCGTAGTCTCTGAGATCCTTGAGAAGAGCTTTCCCTTTGCCACCCTGCAGGGTCAGGCAAATGTGCTTATCTTCCCAGACCTGAACTCCGGCAATATCTGCTATAAGCTCCTTCAGCGCCTCGGCGGAGCTGAAGCCATCGGGCCTATCCTGATGGGGATGAACAAGCCGGTCCACGTGCTTCAGCGTGGTGACGATGTTTCCGATATCGTCAACATGGCAGCCATTGCCGTGGTCGACGCACAGAACAGCTAGAGATTTTCACCAAAGCTCCATCTGCGGCGTTGCCTTGCAAATGGAACTATTTCACTCACAACGGGGTTGCCCTGGCAGCCCCGTTTTTTTGTATCATTGGCCCGGCTTGTGCTATCATTAAAAAAGTATCTCTACTATTAACCTTTTAATTTACGGACTAGTACCCATGAACGAAGAGCTGCTGGACATCCGACCGGGAATCAACTGCAGTGCGACACCTCCGTTTTTCCACAAGATGCTTGCCATTTCACTGGCGTTCCATGTCATATGTGCCTTTCTCTTCGCAGGGGGACAGACCGGAAGCCTTGGATCTCCAACCATTAACTATCTGGACCTCACCATGTCTGAACCGGCTGCAGCTGTCAGCCGTCCGTCGGTTGCTGCCAGCCAACCAGTCACCACTCCACCTCCCCCTTTGACCACCCAGACCCAGGAAGCGGAAATCCCGGCACCCCAGCCTGCACCGCCCCCCACCGAAGCGGAACAGCTCCGGCAAAACCTGAAGAATGCCGTCGATACAGCAGCAGTCCAGCCAGAGGCGATGCAGAAGGTCTCCTTTGGACTCGGCCTCTTGAACGGCCATTTCGGAACTATCGCTGACGGCAAGAGCCTCCGTGATGACATGCGTGAGTATCACCTCTCCCTCCTCAGGGCTGTCAACGAGAAGTGGTGGCAGAACGGAAACCGCCCCGAAGGGGTCAGTAACGCTATCGTCATGGTCACGGTTGCACGCAACGGCGACATCATAGACGCCCGCATCATGCAAAGTTCAGGCAACCCTGCCTATGATCGGACCATGCTCAAGTCCCTCATGGATGCAAGCCCGGTACCTCCCCTCCCCGCATACTTTGAGCAGGCCATCTACTCTGCTCCTATCCGCTTCAACGCCCCACTCACCCTTTTCGGCTCACCCACCGGCTAGACATCGCAGAAAACAGCCGTTCTCTCTGGCACACTCAATTATAATTGCCGGAATAAGGAAGGTTTCTGCCGAAGAGCAACTTATCAGGCGTTTCTTAAGACTTCACGACAGAACTGACGACTTGCCGTAGCAGAACCCAGGAAACTCTCCTTAATGCTGCGGGCTTTGAGAAGAGCACGGCGCAGGTCCGCACATACTCCCCCTTTCGCTTGACATGACACGGCTCTTACATTACTTTTCAGAATGATCCAATAGATCATTCATACCATTCGATCAGGTACCCATTGAGCACCAAGAAAGATAAATTCATTGAGAGCGCCCAGAAGTTCATAATTAAGGGACAGCTCGACAAGGCCTTGAAGGACTTTGAGCAGGCGGTTACCCTCGACCCGGGCGACATCAAGGTCAGGCAGAGGTTGGCCGAACTCCTTGTCAGGGTAAACCGTCAGGAAGAAGCCATCCCTGAATACGAGACCATAGCCAAGTTTTTTGCAGACAGATGCTTTTTTCTCAAGGCGATTGCCGTCTACAAACAGGTCCAGAAACTCGATCCCTACAACATAAAGACCACTCTCACCCTTGCAGAACTCAACGTAAAACAGGGCCTTATCGGCAATGCCCTTGCCGAATTCAGCCATCTGGTCAATCAGCACCTGAAAACAGGGAAGCATTCCGAAGCCCTGAAGATCCTCGGAAGAATGACGGAGATAGATCCAGGCAATCTGAACACTGCCCTGAAGATTGCCGAAACCAATCTGGCTGCCGGCAATAATGAAGAAGCATACGAACACTACTGCAGGCTTGCCCGGCAGCTGCTCGACCACCCGGACAAATCACCCTTTCACCACCTCTGCGAGAGGATCAACAACCTTTTCCCCGACAAGGGATGCTCTCCCCTTGGTTTCATTGAATCCCAGCTGGAGCAAGGCGAGGCCGAAAAGGCCTTCAGCAACCTCAAGGAGTTCCTCTCCAGGGAACCTGACAATCTTAAGGCCTGGTATCTCATCTGTGACACTTTTCGGGCCTTGGGGGAGATGGGTCAGCTCCGTTCCGCCCTCACCAGGATGTACGATCGTTTCCCTGATGAAATTCGCCATAGGGAAGAGTTGATCGATCTGACCATAAACGAGGGGGACCCGGACGAGGCGCTGAAACTCCTGGATGAGCATCGAGCGTACCTGCTCACAAAGGGGCGAGCGGAACAGCTGGAGCAGTTTTATAGTCGCCTGCAAGGGATTGCCGACATCGATCGCCGTCCTTTTAATGGACTGCAGTGGCTTTATGCTGAAACAGGAAACCGAAACAAGCTCCGAGAACTGACCACCGGCTTAATGGAAATAGACCTCTACCCAGAACGCTCTGAACCCACTGAAACCGAACCACAGCCTGAATCATTTAAAGGGTTGCTCGACGAAACCGTGTGCGAAGAGGAGCAGCCTGAAATACCTCCTCAAGCAGCACCCACACCACAATTAACAGCTGAGTGGGAGGAAGATGTTGACCTTGAACTGGAAGAGGACCAGGAAGAGCTACAACCTACAGCCACACTTGTTATTGAAGATGACGGATGGCCGGATGAGAATGAAGAGCCTTCCCGAACGACTCTTACCATACTCTCCCCGCTGCCGATTGAAGCATTCCTTGCTCCTGCCCGTTTAGAAGCAAAAAATGAGCTCCAAAAGACCTCTCGTTCTGCTCTGGAGGAGCTTACCGAACAGCTTGAACTCGAAATTTCGTCTTTGCCAGAATCTCGGAGAATAGAATCTCACGGGCTCTTGGCCGGAAAATCGGAGCCATTTGACTGGGGGGCCACTGACAACCGTATTAGTGACTTTCCCACACCCATTCCTCAGTCAGATGATCATTCTACGGAACTCATTGTTGATCCCCATGAGGCGTTATCCACAGAGCTGAACTTCGAGATGGAAGACCTTGCTGACTTCAGCGAAGCCCTGTTCGGTGAAGAGGGACACCACATCGGAACCTTTGAGAGCGATGAATCGGACATATACAGTCTGGGGAATCTTCTCTCCGCTTTTAAGAAGGGTGTTGACGAGCAGATTGACGAGAGCGACACCGAATCACACTACAGCCTTGGCATCGCCTACAAGGAGATGGGACTCTACGATGAAGCCGTCAGGGAATTCCGTTCCGCTGCGCGCGACCCTCGGAGATCCTCAGACTGCACATCTCTTGAGGGGATCTGTCTGCGTGACAAGGGTGATTTTGCAGCAGCAGAAATGGTTTTTAAAACAGCCCTTGCACTTCCGGCACTCTCTGGTGAAGCACTTCTCAACACGAAATACGAGCTGGCCTTCCTGTATGAACTTTCGGGAAGGCCCCTGGAAGCTGTCACCGTCTACCACGAGATCGTCCGTGTTGAACCGGTCTTCCGTGATGTCAAGCACCGCCTTTTCCTCCTTAGCAGCGAAGACCCCGAAGATATTCTTGAGCCTGAAATGATCGAACTAGAAGATGAAAATCCCCTCTAGGCATTCCAGCCATCGCACCGCTGCATATAAAATTGTACACTTCCCACGCCGATCCCACCTAATCCTGTATCCCTCCCGAAGTACCGCCATTAAAGGCGTTACAATTCCGACCTGCATATCCTCATGTATCTATTTTCCATACGATCTCCTCTCCACGACGATCTCCGGCTGATGCTCATCCAATCTTTAGGGAGCAATAAACCCATGCCATCAATACTTTGAACATTATTCATAAATAAGTTCCAAGACTGGCACGACAGCTGCAGTACAATAAATCAAAACCAACACCAAAAGGTGAATGAAACAAGGAGGACATCATGAGAACTCTCACTACCATCATAGGAACTTTCGCAGGGATCGTACCGGCAGCCACCGCATTCGCCGCCTCAGGTGCACGTGAAGACAACAGCGGGATCTTCGTAACCATATTCCTCGGCATTTGCGCCCTCATAGTCATCGGACAGCTGGTACCGGCAGTAATGGTGATGCTCGGGTTCGCCAAGGGGCTCAGGAAAGAGGAAGGAAGCAAGAGCGAAGCAGCATAGGGGAGGTGATAATGCAGCAAAAAGCACGATCAGTTATATGAAAGGGCCGCCGGTTTTGGTGGCCCTTTCAATTTGATACAATTCACTCTTCCTCCCTGGCAGTTCATCCTTCCTACGTGACAGGTTACACCCTTTCGCCCCTTCCCATTTTCATCGAATACTGCTAGACTCGCCAGACCAAAACTGCACGGAGTATTAACATGAAATACATCAGCACCAGGGGTGGAATAGAGCCGGTCGTATTCCGGGAAGCCGTGATGATGGGGCTCGCAACAGACGGCGGTCTGCTGCTTCCGGAATCCATACCGGTCATCGACCGGAGCACCCTTGATGAGTGGCAGAAATACAGCTATCAGGAACTGGCTCTTGCCATCATCTCCCTTTATGCCGACGACATCCCGACTCCCGACCTTAAACGACTTATCTACCGCTCATACGACAGTTTTACTAACCCGGAGATAACCCCTGTGGTAGAGAAGAACGGCGTCCATATACTGGAACTGTTCCACGGCCCTACCCTTGCGTTCAAGGACGTTGCCCTCCAGCTTCTCGGTAACCTTTTCGAGTACCTGCTCAAGGATAGCGGCAAGAAACTCAACATCGTAGGAGCAACCTCCGGGGACACCGGCAGTGCTGCCATCCATGGGGTACGCGGGAAAGAGAACATCAACATCTTCATCCTTCATCCAGAAGGCAAGACCTCCCCGATACAGGCACTGCAGATGACCACGGTTACCGACCCTAACGTCCATAACATTGCAGCACGCGGAACCTTCGACGACTGCCAGAACATCGTAAAAACGCTCTTCAACGATCTAGCCTTCAAAGAGGAATACTCCCTCGGCGCAGTCAATTCCATCAACTGGGCCAGGGTCCTGGCTCAGGTGGTCTACTATTTTTACGCATGGCTAAAGGTTGCCGACCGGAACAAGGAGGTCATCTTCTCTGTACCCACCGGAAACTTCGGTGACATCTTTGCCGGCTTTGTGGCGAAAAAAATGGGGCTTCCCATTGTAAAGCTCCTGCTCGCCACCAATGAGAACAACATCCTGAGCCGATTTATCAACAATGGTGACTACTCTCTTGGTGCTGTTGTTTCAACTGTTTCACCATCTATGGATATTCAGCTCGCCTCCAATTTCGAACGCTACCTTTTTTACCTGTTCGATGAGGATCCTGCACGTGTGCGAAATGCCTTCGATCAACTTTCAAAGGTCGGTCGCATCGTTTTTTCTGCGGCAGAGATGGCCCGGGTCAAGGATGAGTTTCTCTCGATCTCAGTCAACCAGGAAGAAACCCTTGCCACTATTACATCCTTTCATAGGGAGACCGGTTACTTCCTTGACCCGCATACCGCTGTGGGGGTTAAAGCAGCCCGGGAGCTTGTCGGGACAGAGCAGACTGCCGTCTGCCTGGCCACGGCACACCCTGCTAAATTCGGCGAAGCAGTGCACAAGGCAACAGGCGAGCCGCCGCCGCTTCCACCCTCACTGCAGGGGATTGACAGCCTCCCAAGCCGTTGCGTAGTCATGGATGCAGACCTGGAACAGGTGAAACAATTCATAATGGAAAAAGCACGGTAGGTTGTTATCAGGAGAAGGTGTCCGAGATGCAAAAAAGGGCGGTTACCCGGAGTTACCGCCCTTAACGTTAGGGTCAGTACTTCTTGTCTGCATAATCGACCCAGCCGCCTGCCAGAACCAGCGCCTTGTCAAACTGGGAGATCTCGAAGCTGAAGGTCTTCTGTTTACCTCCACCACTCATAGTAAGTGTCTGGGCCTCGATATCAAGACTCATTGAGGCATCCGCTTCGCCGGCATGGGAGAATAGCTCTTCGATCTGCTCTTTAGGGAGCTCTATCGCAGCCATGCCGCAGTTGAACATGTTCTGACGGAAGATCCTGGCAAAGGACTCAGCCACTACTGCGGTGATCTCGTTAACCTCAAAGACCCATGGGGCATGTTCCCGTGACGACCCGCACCCGAAGTTGGCACGGCTTACCACGACCCGTGCAGCCTTCGTTTTCGGCCCATGAGGATCAAAACCCGGAAGTTTCAGATCTTCCAGAATATACGGTTTCAGGTCTTCCTTGGTAATTTCGGTAAGGTATTTAGCCGGAATAATTTCGTCGGTGTTGATATCCGCGCGGTCGAGAAAAAGAACCGGCCCGCCAAAAGTTTTCATAGAAATGACTCCTTTATGTAAATTAGATATACAAACAATTTCCCTGGAGTGCGGATTTTCAGCTAAGGGCAAGGCGCTCAAAGGATGACGCGGAGGCGTACACGAAGTACGCCGCACAAGCTATACCGAAGAGCAACGCCGCTATTACGGAAAAGCCGCGCTCCTCACAGGTACTTTCTCGGGTCAGCGATCTTCCCTTCTATCGCTGTTGCGGCGCTCGTAGCTGGTGACATCAGATGCACCATGCCCCCTTTTCCCATTCGTCCCATAAAATTACGATTAGTGGTGGAAGCGCAGACCTCACCGTCCGCCAGGACTCCGTTGCTCATGCCGAGGCATGCGCCACAGGTCGGGTTGGTCACGCAGAATCCGGCTTCCATGAAGATATCGATCAGCCCTTCCTTCATGGCTTCCTGGTAGATTTTGGGTGTGGCCGGAGAGAGTATGGCTCTCACGGTAGGAGCTATCTTCTTTCCCTTGAGAATCTGTGCGGCGATCCGGAGGTCCTCTAGCCTCCCGTTGGTGCAGGAGCCCAGATAGACCTGATCAACAGGAGTCCCGGCTATCTCGCCAATCGGCTTAACCTGGTCAGGCTTGTATCCGAAGGTAACGGTAGGCTCAAGGGTGGTGAGGTCATAATCGAAGACCTTGTCGTAAGCCGCATCGTCGTCAGAACACCACTTCGAGAAATCGGCCAGGGCAGCCTCTTTCGATGGATACTCATTTTGAATGAAAGGCC
Organism: Geobacteraceae bacterium; assembly: GCA_043725245.1. Classification (GTDB taxonomy): domain Bacteria; phylum Desulfobacterota; class Desulfuromonadia; order Geobacterales; family DSM-12255; genus Geoanaerobacter. The sequence continues at coordinate 13,271 of JAYSLX010000228.1, forward strand.
ACAGGTACTCCACAGTGACCATGTCAGGCATGCAGATTCCGGAGGTACCGCCAGCTTCAATGGCCATATTGCAGAGCGTCATTCGCGATTCCATGGTCATGGCTTCCACCACCGGCCCGCGGAACTCCATCACCCGGTCGGTGGCGCCATTCACACTGACCTGACCGATGATATAAAGAATGACGTCCTTGGCATATACCCCTTTCGGGAGAGTGCCGTTGAGGTTGAAACGGATGGTCTTCGGCTCTCGAAAAGCGCAAACTCCCTTTAGAATCCCTACCTCCAGGTCTGTTGTGCCGATGCCGGCTGCGAATGCGCCGAAAGCTCCGTGGGTGCAGGTATGAGAGTCACCCATGATAACCGTGTAGCCGGGGCGGATGAACCCCTTTTCAGGAAAAATGGCGTGACATACTCCGTTGGCGCCCACATCAAAGAAATCCTGAATTTTGTGGCGCCTTGCCCAGTCACGGAGCATCTTGGCCTGGGTAGCGGTGTTTGTGTCCTTGCTGGGGGTGACATGATCGATCACCGCCTTGATTTTAGTGGTATCGAATACCCGATCTTTGCCGCGCGCAATCAGATCGGCTATGGCGATCGGCGTGGTGATCTCGTGGCACATGACCACATCAAGCTTCTACACCTTTGCACCAGGAAACGGTTCATCTACCAGGTGACTTGCAAATATCTTTTCAGCAGTTGTTTTGCCCATGTACTCAATCCTTTCCGCATGGATATTGATTAAGGGACCAATTTTCGCGTTCCCTACTCTACTCAAACTGTCACTGCAAATCAACGGATTTTATCTGCAAAGCCCCATGTCATTTGCCTGAACAGCGGGCAGGTGGTATACTCACCCGTAATTAAAGGCCAAGGAGACGCCACCATCTATGGAACTAAGCTTTGTAAGGTCCAACAACGAACTCGACCAGGCTATCGACGACCTGATGCGGAAAACCGGAGGCGTACATCATCCGGAAATAATAAGGGAAATGATTGTTTCGGCTCTGAAGGCAGGTCAGGAGAGCGATTATCTGGCCGATCTCAAGATGCTGAACAATACCATGAAAGAGATGCGCTACACCAACAAGGTCTTTGCACCCTACCGCAGCAGGAAGAAGGTCACCATTTTCGGATCGGCAAGGACTGAACCAACCGAAGAGATATATCAGAAATGCATAGCCTTCAGTCAGGAACTTGTAAAAAGGGGATATATGACCATAACCGGCGGCGGCCCTGGCATTATGCGGGCCGGCAATGAAGGAGCAGGGAGCGAGAATTCCTTTGCCGTCAACATACGACTCCCTTTCGAGCAGTCACCCAATCCGGTAATGCATGAGAATCCGAGACTTGTCACCTACAAATATTTTTTCAACCGTAAAGTGGCCTTTGTCAAGGAGGCGGATGCCATAGCCGTATTCCCGGGTGGATTTGGAACCCTTGATGAGGCAATGGAGGTCTTCACCCTCATCCAGACCGGCAAGACTGCACCAAAACCGCTTGTCCTGATCGACGACGAAAGCGGTTACTGGGAACACCTCTTTACTTTCATCAAGGATGCCATGCTCGGTCGAGGGCTCATTTCAGCCGAAGATTTCTCCATTTTCTCCATCAGCCGTTCAATTGAAGATGCTATCGAGACCATTGAGGGGTTCTACCGCATCTATCATTCAATGAGATTCGTCAACGGCAGCCTGATCATACGCATCAATAAGGAATTGACTGACGAACAGATAGAAACCCTCAGCAGCGAATTCCCCGAGATGCGTCAAGCCGGCTCGTCAATATCACGCAGTGCCCCCCTCCCGGAAGAAGCGGATGAGCCTGACCTTTTGAAGCTGCCACGCATCATATTGCGCTTTGATCACCAGCATTACGGGCTACTGATTGCGTTTATCGGAAGAATCAACACGTTCTGAGCTATACAGATTTGATTTGGCTAATTATCTTGACACTTTTATTTGGCACATGCTAGTTTTACGCTGCAGTAAGAATCGGACGTTTTTCAGCACTCGGAAATGAGAAGTTCCCAGCTGGACCTTGCTCTTCCCTGCCAGAAGCCTCCGGCAACTGCGCTAACCCCCACACATCCGGCATAAATCCGGAGCACCACGAAGGAGGTAGTACACAATGGCACAGGGTAAGGTAAAGTGGTTCAACGACGCAAAAGGTTTCGGTTTCATCGAGCAGGAGAACGGCGACGACGTATTCGTTCACTTTTCCGCAATCCAGGGTGAAGGGTTCAAGTCGATCGCAGAGGGTCAGGCAGTGACTTTCGATGTTATAAATGGACCGAAAGGGCTCCAGGCTGCCAACGTACACAAAGCCTGAAAATTATCCGCCCAAGAACAGCATAGGGCCCTGTCGGCATACCGGCAGGGCCCTCATTATTATGGAAACAACCCTCCTACACTCAAACCCCATACTGTTGGTTAACCCACCGACGAATCAAAACCCACCCGAGCAACCCCAGCACCAGTGATGCAACGCTCTCCGGATGCTCCACAGTTGCAACCAGAGGCGCGAGCAGCGCCCTGCACCCCCTGCGCATCCACTCGTGACGGACAATAACTGCTGCCATGTGTGGACTTACCGTATAATAGCAGTTCACCAGCATCCGTCCAAATGGGTTGGTCATGAGCCACCGGTCCCTGAACCCTCTCAATACCATTACCTTGGGATGGATATTGCTGCCGTAGGCAGCGGTCGCTATGAAGCAGCCGCCACCGCCGCCTCCCGAAGAAGTGGTCGCAATAGCCACACCACTGTTACATAACACCAGGATATCGAACTGGGATGTGGATACAGTACTGGCAAGCACTATATTCGGCTTTGCTGAGAGATCAACTCCGCTTTCTGAATTGAGGGGATATGTGAAAAATGCCATGGAATATGGTTGAGCGGGAAATGAAGAAAGCGGCAGAGGAGATGAACCATCCAGGGGAAGCAGAGGGTCGATCAGGGATATTTCATCCTGGTGACTCGCCCAGTTTCGCAAGGCCAACTTCTTGCCAAACCCTAGCAGTTCACCTCCGATTCCCCCCAAAAGCTCGTCCAGTATGGGCATCATAGGTATGTTGGATCCATCCGCGGTGGCCCCTTTCTGTGCCAGGCGGGTCCAGATAGTTCGCACCATATCCCGACCACGTGTCTCGGCAATGTGGCGATTGAACAGCCACCTCCCGTAGCCACCTCCAGTTGCAAGACTTACCGTTGTATTGAGAGGAAGTCCCATATTCTGAAACCATGCCGGAAGGTAGTCGTAGAGCTGGTTCACTGAGTCAAAAACCTCGTCCTCTATCCAGGTGGAGGTTGCCTCGGCATACCAGACATCAAAATAGAAATTATATCCATATTGAATCGCATGGTGGTACTCATGCGCAGCAGTGATCTGAAGATAATCCAGTGCCGAATATTTTTGGTGACTGAATTCGGCAAAGTCATTGTCGATGGTTATGTAACTTGTATATGAAGCCGGGCCGATCGGAATTTCGTAATTGGTGAATCCCAGATATTTGACGCTACCCTCTCCAAGATTTTGAAGATATATATTATAAGGATCAAAAGGCTGACTCTTTGATGTGGGAGCAGCAAAGTAAGCCATCTCGCCCACTTCCTTGGAATAGACAACCTCAAAAACCTCCGCAACCATCTCAACCCAATCGGGAATACCGTTGGCATCTCCATCGACAAGAGGAGGGGCATCGCTGCCACTGGTGGCATAATGGATTGTAAAATGTCCGGAAGCAGATTTGAAGATTGCCTCATCGACAAGAGTCGGCTTTGCGAGAACCTTTGCAAGAGTCTTCTGGGTCCCGGGCAGGAGCTTTGCCCAATCGCTGTGTAGTCCATGGTAAACAGGGGTATAGCAAGGTTCAAACTCCTGGCCGGAAGACGTCTCTGAAACCCCGGCAATACGGTCCTGCCCCCCTGTATGACGACCTAACTTTTGAAGGTAATAGTCGTCAAGGGAACCCGCCTCCGTCAAAGGGGTCTGCATCAGAACAAGCAAGAAGATTGATGTCATCCGCACTATGCGCAGTATCATAGTGAAGAATCCTAACATAAATACTCCGATTCTGCATGATGAATACTGCGAAAAAAAAGGGGGCACCTTCAGGCAGCCCCCTTAATTCAGTCAAATGCTGACGCTGAAATCACAAACTCTCTATGAACTTCCCCTTCTGGTAATGCAGCCTGTTCAGAGCATTTATATATGCTTTTGCCGAGGCCTCGATGATGTCGGTTGATGAACCGCGGCCCGTTACAGTCTTGTCACCGTCTGCCACCTTAACCGTAACCTCCCCCTGGGCATCGGTACCACCGGTTATGGAACCGACGTTGTACTGAAGCAGTTTACCCTTTGTCTTCGTAAGTTTCTTTATGGCCTTCAGTGTTGCATCTACAGGTCCGTCGCCAAGTTCGGCAGTGCGGAAAGGTTCACCGTCGATCTCCAGCTGAACAGTGGCGGTTGCAACCGCAAACGAACCGCAGGTAACTGTGATATGGTCGAGTTTGTACTTCTCAGCCGGCCGCAGGAGCTCTTCGGCGACCAGGGCCTCAAGGTCCTCGTCAAAGACCTCCTTTTTCAGGTCAGCCAAAGACTTGAACTTCTCAAAAGCCTTGTTCAGATCTTCATCACTTAAGTCATGGCCAAGTTCGATCAGTCGCTTCTTGAAGGCATGACGGCCCGAATGTTTTCCAAGCACCAGGACATTGGCCTTTAACCCTACCGACTCAGGAGTCATGATCTCGTATGTCGATTGCTCCATCAGCATTCCGTGCTGGTGGATGCCAGACTCATGGGCAAAGGCGTTTGCGCCGACAACAGCCTTGTTCGGCTGCACCTGGATACCGGTAATGGTTGAGAGGAGACGACTCGCCGGGGTCAGCTGCTGCGTATCAACATTTGTTCTGTACGAAAGGATATCGGCCCGCGTCTTCAAGATCATGACAAACTCTTCAAGCGAACAGTTGCCGGCCCTCTCTCCAATGCCGTTTATGGTACACTCGACCTGGCCGGCGCCTGCCTGCACCGCGGCAATGGAGTTGGCCACCGACAATCCCAGATCGTTGTGGCAATGAACGGAAATCACTGCCTTGTCGATGTTCCGTACATTCTCTTTCAGATGCCTGATGATGTTGAAGTACTCTAAGGGGATG
>JAYSLX010000229.1:0-14078 GCA_043725245.1 Geobacteraceae bacterium
TAAGGGTGAGGTTCTCCCTGGTTAATTGATAAGAATGAGATGAGGAGTTGTTCAGATGTTAATGCCTAAAAGAGTTAAGCATAGAAAGCAGATGAAGGGGCGGATGACCGGTGCTGCAGGCCGTGGGGCAGTGATTGCCTTCGGTGAGTACGGGCTTCAGGCCACAGAGTGCTGCTGGCTCGATTCTCGTCAGATAGAAGCTGCTCGTATTGCGATGACACGTTACATCAAAAGGGGCGGTAAGATATGGATCCGTGTTTTTCCGGATAAGCCTCTAACATCAAAACCAGCTGAAACTCGTATGGGGAAGGGAAAAGGTTCCCCAGACTCGTGGGTATGTGTTATTAAGCCGGGAAGGATTCTTTACGAAATGGAAGGAGTAACTGAGGAAATTGCCCGTGAGGCATTTCGCTTGGCTGCACATAAACTTTCTGTGCCCACACAATTTGTATTCAGGAGGGAAGGCAATGAAGGCCTGTGATCTCAGAAAGTTAGATAAGTCGGAACTTCTTATTAAAGACAAAGAGTTTTCTAAGGAACTCTTCAACCTTAAATTCCAGTTGCATACCGGTCGGCTTGAGAATACATCAAAGCTGGCTGCGCTCCGCAAGGATGTCGCGCGGGTGAAGACGTTGCTCAGTGAAAATGCCGGAGAGAGAGGGTAAGCAATGAATCAGCGTGGCAATAGAAAAACACAGATTGGCGTGGTTATCAGTGACAAGATGGAGAAAACTGTTGTTGTCAAGGTTGATCGGATGGTTAAGCACCCGGTCTATAGTAAATACATCCGTCGCACTGAAAAATATAAAGCGCATGATGAGCTGAACAGTTGTAAGGCGGGTGATCGTGTAGTCATCGTGGAATCTCGCCCGTTGAGCAAAGATAAGTGCTGGAAAGTACGTCAGATTATTTCTTCGGTGCAGTAGGATAGGAGTTCTTTCATGGTACAGATGCAAACAATCCTCGATGTGGCAGACAACTCGGGAGCCAAGAAGCTCTTCTGTATTAAAGTGCTTGGCGGTTCAAAGCGCAAATATGCACGAGTTGGTGACATTATCGTTGCTTCAGTCAAAGAGGCCCTTCCGAATTCCAAGGTAAAAAAAGGGGATGTGGTTAAGGTTGTCATAGTTCGCACCGCAAAGGAAACAGGTCGTCCCGACGGTTCGTACATACGCTTTGATGGTAATTCAGGGGTGGTGATCAACAACCAAAAGGAACCGATCGGGACTCGCATTTTCGGACCGGTTGCCCGTGAGCTCAGAGCGAAGAAGTTTATGAAAATCATTTCGCTGGCGCCTGAGGTGCTGTAAGGAGAGATACAATGCTGGGCAAGAAACTGCATGTCAAAAAAGGCGATACCGTTATGATTCTTGCTGGCAAGGATAAGAGCAAGACAGGAAAGATTCAGCAGATTGTTCCAAAGAAAAACGGGGTTCTGGTCGAAGGCCTTAATATTGTAAAGCGTCATTCACGTGCTCGTGGTAACGAACCTGGTGGGATTATAGAAAAAGAAGCACCAATAAATATATCGAACGTAATGATCTATTGCGGGACATGCAAAAAGGCTGTAAGGACAAAAGCCAGTCTTCTAGACGACGGGAAAAAGGTTAGAGTCTGTGTGAAGTGTGGCGAGTCCTTTGATAAATAAGATGGAGGAATGAGATGCCTAGGCTGAAAGAGCTTTATAATAAAGAAATAGTTGTCCGTTTAATGTCCGAAATGAAGTATAGGACAATAATGGAAGTACCAAAAGTTGAGAAAATTGTTATTAACATGGGTTTAGGCGAGGCAATCCAGAACGTAAAGATACTGGATTCTGCTGTTGTCGAGCTTGCTCAGATCAGTGGGCAAAAGGCTGTTATTACAAAGGCAAAGAAATCAATTGCTTCGTTTAAACTTCGTCAGGGGATGCCTATCGGGTGTATGGTGACTCTCCGTAAGGATCGTATGTACGAATTTCTTGACCGGCTTTTGAATATTTCCCTTCCTCGTGTTAGGGATTTTAAAGGTCTTTCGCCCAAGGCATTTGATGGGAAAGGTAATTATTCTCTTGGGATCAAGGAGCAGTTGATCTTTCCTGAAATAGATTACGATAAGGTTGATAAAATTAAAGGTCTTAACGTGACAATTGTAACGACTGCTAAGACAGATGAGGAAGGTAGGGCTCTGCTCAAATACATGGGGATGCCGTTCAGGAACTAACCCGTTTGGAGGAAGCAAGTGGCAAAGAAATCCATGATTATCAAGGCACAAAGGCTTAGTAAGTTCAAGGTGCGTGATTACAACCGCTGCCCCCTCTGTGGTCGCCCGCGTGCCTATTATCGGAAATTTGATATGTGTCGGATATGTCTGCGTAAGTTGGCGTCCGTTGGTCAGATACCCGGTGTGATAAAGTCGAGCTGGTAACACAAACCAGAGTATTACGTATCAGAGGAGTGCATATCGATGTCCATGACTGACCCCATTGCAGATCTGCTCACTAGAATCAGGAACGGCAATCTTGCCAAACTTCAAAAGGTGGACATTCCATCTTCTAATATGAAGGTAAGTCTGGCAAATGTTCTGCGTGCAGAGGGTTTTATTAAGAACTACAAGATAATTGCCGACCAGAAGCAGGGCATTCTGAGGATTTATCTCAAGTACATTGATGAGAAAGATTCGGTCTTAAATGAGATAAAGAGGGTGAGTAAGCCGGGGGGGCGCCGTTATGTCAAGCATGATGCAATCCCGAATGTGAAGAGTGGTATGGGTATTGCCATACTTTCGACTTCGAAGGGTGTCATCACCGACAAGGCGGCACGTGAAGCTGGTGTTGGTGGGGAACTCATCTGTACAGTCTGGTAAATTCTTAAGGAGTACTGAGCATGTCCAGGATTGGTAAATTGCCTGTAGAGGTCCCTAAGGGGGTCAAGGTCAGGTATAGCGATGCCGTGATCACTGTCGAGGGTCCGAAAGGTTGTCTTGAACGACATATTATGGATTGTGTCACAATCGATATTGGTGAGACTGCCATTTCTGTAACTCGCAACGACGATGGCAACAAAGCTCGCGCAGCACATGGTTTGACTCGTACCTTGATCAACAATATGGTTGTTGGAGTTACAAAGGGATTCGAGCGGGCACTGGAGATCAATGGAGTTGGTTATCGTGCAGAGGCAAAAGGAGAAATCCTGAATCTTAGCCTTGGTTATTCGCATCCAATAAATTATCAGCTTCCAATTGGGATTACCGTTGAAGTCGATAAGATGACCAAGCTTTTGGTCAAGGGCATAGATAAAGAGATGGTTGGTCAAGCAGCGGCTAAAATCCGTTCATTCCGGCCACCAGAGCCTTATAAAGGTAAGGGGATCAAGTACGCTGACGAGACGATCCTGCGTAAAGCCGGCAAAACCGGTAAAAAATAGACAATGAGGTGAAACCCGTGAGCTCTCTTGCGGAAAAAAAATTAGCCCGGATAAAGCGTAAAGTACGTGTCCGGAAAAAAATCAAGGGTACGTCTGAGCGACCACGACTGAATGTATTCAGGAGTGCGAGTCATATCTATGCCCAAGTGATCGATGATACGACTGGTTCGACACTTGCCGCCGCTTCAACCCTGCTAGAAACTGTCGGCAGCGGGCTTGCCTCCACTGGGAACGTGGAAGCAGCCAAAAAAGTTGGGGCAGAGATTGCCCGACGCGCATTGGAAAAGAATATCAGTACGGTAGTGTTCGATCGCAGCGGCTTTTTGTACCATGGTCGGGTTAAAGCACTCGCCGATGCTGCGCGAGAGCATGGACTGTCCTTTTAGGATTCTTAAGGAGGCTGCAATTGTTGAAGATCAATTCGAATGAACTTAACCTTACTGATCGCGTTGTGCATATCAACCGTGTTGCCAAAGTTGTAAAAGGTGGCCGGAGGTTCAGCTTTTCCGCACTAGTTGTAGTAGGGGATGGCAATGGTTATGTGGGGCATGGGCTTGGGAAAGCCAATGAAGTTCCAGAGGCGATTCGTAAGGGAGTAGAGCAGGCCAAGAAGAACCTGATCAAGGTTCCCATTGTTGAAGGCCAGACAATTCCATTCGAAATAGAGGGCCATTTTGGGGCTGGCAGGGTATTAATGATGCCTGCATCCGCTGGAACAGGAGTTATTGCCGGTGGAGCAGCGCGTGCTGTTTTTGAGTCAGCCGGTATTCATAATATTCTTGCAAAATGCTTGGGATCTAACAATGCGCATAACGTTGTTAAGGCAGCCTTTGAAGGACTCAGGAAGCTAAAGAGTCCTGAGGAAATAATGCAGAGAAGAGGGATGGCCGAATAGGTCCCCTGCCGATAAGGAGCAAGACAGATGGCGCAGATGCTCAAGATAACTCTGGTGCGAAGTCACATAGCTAAGCTTCCTGCTCACAAAGCAGTGCTTAATGGGATGGGGTTAAATAGACGCGACAAGACAGTAGTGCTTTGTGACACGCCTGAAACACGTGGAATGATTAAGAAGGTTGCCCATCTTGTAAGAGTTGAAGAGTAATTTAGAGAGGTAGATTCTAATGGAACTGAATACGTTAAAGCCGGCCCTTGGGGCCACAAAAAAACGTAAGCGTATAGGCAGAGGTATCGGCTCCGGTCATGGAAAAACAGCGACCAAGGGTCATAAGGGTCAGAAGGCGCGTAGTGGTGGGAGCATAAAGGCTGGCTTCGAAGGTGGCCAAATGCCTATGCAACGTCGCCTTCCTAAACGAGGGTTTAACTCTTTAAATCGCATTGAATATGCGCAGGTAAACGTTCAAAAGCTAAATATCTTTGAGGCCAATTCTGTTGTTGATCTTGAAGCTCTCGTGCGCAGCGGCTTGGTTAAGAAAATAAAAAACGGAGTTAAGCTACTTGCTAGCGGCGAGTTGACTAAGCCCTTAACAGTAATAGCCCATAAATTCAGTGCTGCAGCAAAAGCTAAGGTGATTGCTGCTGGCGGAACGGTTGAGGAGATTCTCTCTTGATAGAGGCTTTTCAGAACATTTTCAAGATTCCTGAACTTAAGAAAAGAGTTCTGTTTTCCTTGGCGATGCTTGCAGTATATCGTGTCGGATGTCATATCCCAACACCAGGCATAGACAGTTTGGCGTTGTCACATTTTTTCAAACAAGCTCAAGGGACCCTTCTTGGCTTGTTTGATATGTTTTCCGGCGGAGCGCTGGAGAGATTGACTGTTTTCGCTCTTGGTATTATGCCGTATATTTCTTCTTCAATTATTTTTCAATTGTTGACAGTAGTAGTCCCCGCGATAGAGAAATTGTCAAAAGAGGGTGAGTCGGGTCGGAAAAAAATTATTCAGTATACTCGTTATGGAACGATTCTTCTCAGTGTTGTCCAAGGGCTTGGCATAAGTATTGGTCTTGAGAGTATGCGTGGCCCTGCAGGTGAACTGGTAGTTCCTAGCCCGGGATGGTCTTTTCGGGTGATGACTGTAATTACTCTAACGGCAGGGACGGCTTTTATCATGTGGCTTGGCGAGCAAATGTCGGAGAAGGGGATAGGAAACGGTATATCTCTGATTATTTTTGCCGGCATAGTTGCGCGAATCCCTACTGCAATATTGAATAGCATACGCCTTATCAAAAGCGGTCAACTTTCTCTTTTTGTATTACTTTTAGTTGCAGGGCTTATGTTTTTCGTTATAGCTGCGATTGTATTTGTTGAGAGAGGACAGCGTCGTCTTCCTATCCATTATGCAAAACGCGTTGTAGGACTTAAGACGTTCGGATCCCAGACGTCTCATCTACCTTTAAAGGTGAACATGGCTGGTGTAATCCCACCTATATTTGCATCTTCGATAATTATGTTTCCGGCAACAATAGGAAATTTCATTGATATCCCGTGGGTTCAAACTGCAGCCAAAAGCCTTTCCCCTGGTAACTGGGTATATAATATCTTTTTTATTGCATTCATTGTTTTTTTCTGCTACTTCTACACGGCTGTTACGTTTAATCCTGTAGATGTCGCAGAGAATGTGAAGCGTCACGGTGGTTATATCCCAGGCATTCGCCCTGGGAAAGAAACTTCTGATTATATAGACAAGGTGCTGACCAAACTGACTTTCGCTGGGGCAATTTATATCTCAATAGTATGCGTCCTCCCTTCGATTCTTATTGGGAAGTTTAACTTGCCGTTTTATTTCGGTGGGACAGCATTGCTTATTGCGGTTGGTGTTGGTATGGACACGGTGTCACAAATAGAGTCGCACCTTATAACCCGTAGTTATGAAGGGTTTATGAAGGGTGTGAAGATCAAGGGTAGGCGCTAATTTTATTGGGGGTTTAATGAATCTTATACTCCTGGGGCCCCCAGGCGCAGGTAAGGGTACACAGGCAAAATTACTCATAAAAAAATACGGAATACCGCAGATTTCCACTGGGGATATTCTTCGAGTAGCAGTAAAAAATCAGACCCCCATGGGCATTAAGGCAAAGGCCTACATGGATGACGGTGCATTGGTTCCAGATGATGTGGTAGTGGGCATAGTAAGTGAACGAATTGCTCGACTAGATTGCGATCAGGGTTTTATTCTTGATGGGTTTCCTCGGACAGTAGCTCAGGCTGATGCGTTGAAGCAGATGCTTGACGGCCTTGGTAAAAAGATAGAGCACGTAATATCGATAACTGTAGATAAGGAAGAGCTGCTTACGCGTGTTACGGGGCGCCGAACCTGCAAGGTCTGTGGGAACGGTTATCATGTCATTTTCGAACCACCACGTGTAGCGGGGGTTTGTGATGAGTGTTCTGGTGAGTTGATTCAGCGAGACGACGATCGTGAAGAGACAATGCGTAGGCGCCTTGACGTTTACGATCATCAGACAGCACCTCTCATAGATTATTACAGTAATGCTTTGTTGCTCAGGGGTGTTATTGGCCTGGGGAACATCGATTTGATTCAGCAGCAGATAGTTTCAATTCTGCAGGGTGGAAGTGTTTGATAATCCTGAAGTCTCCGGAGGAGATTGAGAGGATGCGCAGGCCCTGTAGGATTGTTGCTGAGATCCTATATCTTCTGGCTTCAATGGTAAGGCCTGGGATAACTACAGCAGATTTGAATGAGGCGGCTGAACGCGAAGCTGCCTCACGTGGGGCTGTTCCTGCTTTTAAAGGATACAGTGGTTATAAATATTCACTTTGCTGTTCAGTGAATGACCAGGTTGTACATGGATCTCCGAATAACAGGGAATTGTGTCAGGGCGATATATTAAGCCTAGATTTTGGTGTAGTAGAGAGCGGTTTTTTTGGAGATGCAGCTGTAACTCTGCCAGTTGGCGAAGTAGGCGCCAGCGTCGCTAGGCTTATTAGAGTTACAGAGGAATCTCTTTATGCAGCGATAAAGGCAGCAAAACCAGGTAATAGGGTCTCTGATATTTCTCATACGGTTCAAAGTTATGTCGAGGCAAGAGGATATAGTGTTGTAAGGGATTTTGTCGGCCATGGGATTGGCCGCTCCCTACACGAAAATCCACAGATTCCTAATTATGGCCTGCCTGGTAAAGGTGCTCGACTTAAACCAGGAATGGTTTTGGCAATAGAGCCGATGATAAATGAACGAGGGCATCAAGTTAAGGTTCTTGATGATGGATGGACGGCGGTAACCTGTGACGGTGGTTTATCTGCGCATTTCGAGCATACAGTTGCAGTAACCGAGCATGGTCCTGAAATTCTGACTATTATCTGACCTATACAGTTGAAAGGAACCTAGGATGAAAGTACGGGCATCAGTTAAGCGAATCTGTATTAAATGCAAGATTGTCAAGCGCAAGGGTGTAGTGCGGGTTATATGTGACACGCCGAAACATTCGCAGCGTCAAGGTTAAGACTCAATAGAGGAGGAGTAGACATTGGCACGCATTTCTGGAATAGACCTTCCAAAGAGTAAGCGGATTGTGATAGCGTTGACATATGTTTTCGGGATTGGTCGCTCGGCTGCGCAACTGATTCTTAAAGAGAGTAATGTCGACAGTAATACTCGGACTGATAAGTTGACTGAAGCAGAAGTCGCGCGGATTCGGGACTACATAGACAAGAATCTGAAGGTTGAGGGAGATCTACGGCGCGATGTCTCAATGAACATAAAGCGACTTATGGATCTTGGCTGTTATCGTGGCCTTCGACACAGAAAAGGTTTGCCGGTTAGAGGGCAGAGGACCAAGACCAATGCGCGTACGCGTAAAGGGCCTGCTCGCACGGTAGCTGGCAAGAAGAAATAGTCTCGTACCAATTGTGGAGGAACAATGGCAAGCCCGGCAAAGCGAGTAGTAAGAAAGAAAAAAGAAAAGAAAAATGTCCCAAGCGGGGTTGCTCATATACAGGCAACCTTTAACAATACCATGATAACTATTACAGATCCTGTTGGGAATGTTGTTGCCTGGTCGACTTCAGGCTGTAAGGGATTTAAGGGGTCCCGCAAAAGCACCCCTTTTGCAGCCCAGGTGGCAGCTGAGGACTGTGCGAAAAAGGCTCAAGAACATGGGATGAGGTCCGTAGAAGTTTATGTCAAAGGGCCTGGTTCTGGACGTGAATCGGCACTGAGAGCTCTTCAGGCCGCAGGTCTCCATGTTAGCTTTATTAAAGATGTGACGCCGATTCCGCACAATGGATGCCGACCTCCCAAGCGGAGAAGGGTCTAAAAAGATGCGAATTTCTGCTAAGGAGGTTTTGATTGGCTAGATATACTGGACCGTCCTGCCGTTTGTGCAGGAGGCAAAATATGGAGCTCTTTCTCAAGGGAGAGCGCTGTTACACTGATAAATGCGCAATAAAGCGTAGGAATTACCCTCCGGGTCAGCATGGTCAAGGCCGGACAAAGGTGTCTGACTATGGCGTGCAACTTCGAGAGAAACAAAAAGTCCGTCGCATATACGGGATTCTTGAGAAACAGTTTCGAACTTATTTCGATAAAGCTGACCGGATGAAAGGGGTCACTGGCGAGAACCTTCTGATCCTGTTGGAGCGAAGGCTCGATAACCTCGTTTATCGCCTCGGTTTTGCATCTTCTCGAATTGAAGCTCGTCAGCTTGTTAAGCATGGACATTTCACCATGAACGGAAGAAAGGTCAATATCCCTTCAATACTGGTTAAGTCGGGTGATGTGATTGAACTTCGTGATAAGAGTAGAAAAATAGTACGTATAACTGATTCATTAGATAGCGTCGTACGCCGCGGCATTCCTCAGTGGCTGGAACTGGATAAGGACGCTTTTAAAGGTGTACTTAAGTCCCTTCCTGTTAGAGAAGACATCACAATGCCTATTCAAGAGCAGTTGATTGTCGAACTCTATTCAAAGTAACGGCTACTAACCCTCACAGGGAGGAATCATGTATAAGAACTGGCGTGACCTCATACGCCCCAAGAAGATACAGGTTGAATCAGAATCACTTTCGGACACGTACGGTAAATTTTTTGCTGAGCCTTTTGAGAGAGGTTTTGGTACGACTCTTGGCAATTCATTAAGAAGAGTTCTTCTTTCGTCTCTGCAAGGCGCCGCGATAACATCCGTAAAAATAAAAGGCGTCCTTCATGAATTTTCAGCTATTCCCGGTGTCACAGAGGATGTGACGGACATTGTTCTGAATCTGAAGGGAGTGCGTCTTCGGATGCATGGGTCTGAATCGCGTACAATCCGTATAATGCATAAGGGCGAAGGTGAGATAACGGCCGGCGACATCGTTGCCGATCATAATATCGAAATACTGAATCCTGATCATCACATAGCAATATGCTCCAAGGACGCAAATCTTGAAATCGATATGGTTGTCAAGATGGGAAAAGGGTATGTCCCGGCTGATCGGAATAGGGATGAGAAGGCGCCTGTCGGTACCATACCAATAGATTCAATTTTTTCTCCCATAACTAAAGTCAATTTTCAGGTTACAAATGCACGTGTTGGTCAAATCACTGATTACGACAAGTTGACCTTGGATGTTTGGACTGATGGGAGTGTAAAGCCTGACGATGCAATTGCTTATGCAGCAAAGATACTCAAGGAACAACTTACGATATTCATCAATTTTGATGAGGATGTTGAGCAACCCGAAGATCTTGAGCCTGAAGAGGATACTGACAAGATCAATGAGAATCTGTATCGCTCAGTTGATGAGCTCGAGCTTTCAGTTCGCTCGGCTAATTGCCTAAAAAACGCAGGTATCAAGTTGATCGGTGAATTGGTAATCAGAACAGAGGCCGAGATGCTTAAGACGCAAAATTTCGGTCGTAAATCGCTTAATGAAATTAAGGATGTTTTGGCAGATATGGGATTGTCCCTAGGAATGAAACTCGACAATTTCCCTGATGAGGAAGTTATGCGCAGGCTGCGCGGTGAGCGCAAGGAAGAAGAGTAGACGCCTGCGAGACCGTAATATAGAAAGGAATCAGTAGTCATGCGCCACGCTAAGGCTGGTAGAAGATTAGGAAGAACAACAAGTCACCGGATTGCAATGTTCCGTAATATGGTGACCTCTCTGCTACAACATGAGAAGATAACAACCACCGATTCTAAGGCAAAAGAACTTCGGCCTATTACCGAGAAGATCATTACACTCGGTAAAAGGGGTGATCTTCATGCCGTTCGACAGGCTGCCGCGTACATACGCGACAAAAAGGTTGTTACCAAGCTTTTTGAAACAATTGCTCCTCGTTACAAGGACCGTGATGGCGGGTATACGCGGATAATCAAGCTTGGGATTCGCCAGGGTGATAATGCGAATGTTTCAATCATTGAGCTTGTGGAAGAGCAATTCGAGAAGAAGCTTGTGAAGAAGTCTGCCGTAACCAAGGTCATCACTCCTCCTGTAGTGTCGGCTGTTCAGGTTGCAGTTGCTGCAACACCAGAACCTTTAGAGCCTTCACCTGCAGAGGTAGACGTCACTCATTCAGAGGTCAGTGAACCAGCAGAGCAGTGTGAAGCAAAAGCTGATTAAACTGAATACTTGATAACTAAGATGCAAAAGGGCCACTTGAATTTCAGGTGGTCCTTTGCTGTTTAATAATAAAATGTCCTTTTTAAATTATTCCACCGCGTTCTGTTTTCTTAGCTTCTTGCCAGAGTGCTTCCATTTCGGCTAACCCAGCATCCTTCATGTGAATCCCACGTTTATGAAGAGAATCCTCTATATGTATGAACCTTGAGTTGAAGCGGTTTATTGTTTGTCGTAAGGCTTCCTCCGGATTGAGTGAAAGGAATCGACCGAGGTTTACTATAGCGAAAAGTAGATCTCCCAACTCAGCCTCCATCCCTTCCTGGTCGCCCACGGCGATCGTCTCTTCAAGCTCCTGAAGCTCTTCCCTGACTTTTGCAAATACCTGATCTATATGTTCCCAGTCGAAACCGACACGTGCAGCTTTCTCCGTAATCTTCTGTGCTTTAAGAAGCGCTGGTAAATGAGGTGGCACACCCGAAAGAGCAGACTTCCGTTGATTACACTTTTCCTCCTGCTTGATTTTTTCCCAGTTTTCGACCTGTTCATCGCTTGTCAATATCACTTGGTCGGCAAAGATGTGCGGATGGCGTCGTATAAGTTTGTCAGAGAGTGCCTCAATGATGTCATTCATGTTAAAGGCGCCACGTTCTTCAGCTATAGCTGCATGAAAAACGGGTTGTAACAAGAGATCTCCAAGCTCTTCCATTAGATGCGCATCATCCCCTGAGTCAATAGCTTCCATAACTTCATAACATTCTTCAAGCAGATGCCGCTTAAGCGACTTATGGCTCTGCTCAGCATCCCACGGGCAGCCTCCAGGCTCTCGCAGTTGTTTCATAATGCTTGTTAGTCGGCTGAATCCAGGGTTATTCATTTTGGAATACCTTCTTGTCCGAACTGAGATAAGGTTCAAGGAAAGATTGTTTATAATCCATAAAACTATTCTGTTCAATAGAGACGCGAATCTCTGACATCATATTGAGATAGAAATGAACATTGTGGATGCTGGCCAGGATAGCTGAAAGGACTTCATTTGCATTGAACAGGTGGTGGAGATAGGCTCTTGTAAAGTTTCGGCAAGTATAGCATGTACAGTTTGGCTCAATGGGGTAGAAGTCGCGACGGTAGTTTTTATGGGTCAGTCGAATTTTCCCTCGATTAGTGAAAAGGGTTGCGCTTCTTGCGTAACGTGTAGGTATGACGCAGTCAAACATATCCATCCCACGCTCCACGCTCTCCAGTATATCTTCAGGTAGCCCGACACCCATGAGGTAACGGGGTTTGTTGTCTGGAAGAAAGGGGGCAGTCATGGCGACAATCTTTTTAAGGAGTTCCAGTCCTTCGCCTACTGAAACACCGCCAATGGCATAACCAGGGAAGTCCATTGCGACCAGCTCTTTGGCGCATATGGCCCGTAAATCCTCAAAAACGCTGCCCTGTACAATTCCAAAGAGCGCTTGGTCCTTTCTTGTCTGGGCCAATTTGCACTGTTCCGCCCACTTGATTGTCTTGCGGGTAGATTGAGCTGCGTAGCTCTTGTCGCAGGGGTAAGGTATGCATTCATCAAATGCCATGATGATGTCTGCCCCCAGAGCTTCCTGAATGGAAATAGCTCTATGTGGGTCCAAGTAGACCTCTTCTCCGGAAATCTCGTGCCTAAAGTAAGCGCCGTTGTCAGTAATCCTTTTATTCGGTAGCGAGAAAACTTGAAACCCTCCTGAATCAGTAAGGATCGGACCGTTCCAGCCCATAAATTGGTGTAGGCCGCCCGCTTTCTCCACGAGCCCCTCTCCGGGACGCAGGTGGAGGTGATAAGTATTGCTAAGGATAATTTGAGCCCCGGTTGCCTCTACTTGCTCAGGAGTCATGGCCTTCATGGCAGCATGGGTTGCGACGGGCATAAATATTGGTGTTTCGATGGGTCCATGAGGCGTGATAAGGCGACCTCTTCGAGCAGATGACGCGGTGTCCGATTTTATGATGGTAAAATGGTAGTTGCCTTTTTCTATAAAATGCATTAATTATCCTTTCGGCAATGACTTGACCGTAAATATCAAGATTAAGATTAAACCCCTTATTAACAGAATGGGGGTAAAAATGCAACTGGACTACTGTCGTGGATTAATGTGGATTTTTGTTGCATTTTACTAAAACGGTGTTTAGTATACAGTATACAATAATATGTTGGTATGTTGCTGCTAAATATGGGTTGTCAAGCATCATGTGAATTCATATCTGCCATAAAAGGAGGAGACTATGTGTGCAATCAACGAATGGCGAGCACCTCCCGCCGGCTCTCCCCGCCGCCGAAACCTTCGAAGGGGCAGTGATTTTTGGTGATGCCGGTACCATCTTGATTGCTGGCCAGTTAGCTGAACAACGCACATAACCACAGAAACCATCTAAGCAAAAGGAAACCAATATGCAGATACTTACATCTTCAGTGGGCAGAAAGATACTGATGGCGATCACCGGGCAACTTATGGTCCTTTTCGTTGTCGTGCATCTGCTTGGCAACTCCTCTATCTTCATAGGTGCAGACGGCATCAATGCCTATGCTAAGCACCTTCACGACCTAGGCCCACTGGTATGGGTATTTCGTCTAGGGATGTTGAGTTTGCTCTCCGTGCATGCCATTTTCGGCATTATGCTGACACTTGAAAATAGTGCAGCAACACCTCAGGCCTATGCGGTTAAGAACTTCCGTAGGGCAACACTCTCCAGCAACAACATGATCTGGACAGGCCTTCTGATCATGCTTTTCCTCGTTTATCATCTTCTCCAGTTCACTGTAAAAGTGACCCCGGATATTGTTCAAGGGGTTGATGCGCTGGGGAGGTTTGATGTGTTTACCATGGTCCTCACCAGTTTCCAGAAAGGGGGCATTGCCAGCATTTACGTGGGTGCAATGGTAGTTCTTTTCCTCCACCTGAACCACGGGATCCAGAGTTTTTTCCAGACCATGGGGTGGAACACAGACAAGACGCTGCCGATTTTCAGCCAGCTGAGCAAGGTTGTAGCCTTGGTATTCCTTGTCGGTTACAGTTCTATTCCCGTCTTTATCCTTACAGGCATTCTGAGCAAATAATAGGGGGTTCATAGTGATACTCGATGGAAAATGTCCAACCGGACCAATTGAAAAAACATG
>JAYSLX010000230.1:0-13016 GCA_043725245.1 Geobacteraceae bacterium
TTCAAGTACAGCGGCTCCGGTTGCGGTTCATGCGGTGCAGGGGTAGACAAGATAATTGGGGTCTATGATGCAAAAGTGACCAAATTGATACCGCTGGAAAGCCAGTCTCACACGGCTTACAGCTATAACCAGCTTGGGCGGCTCGCTACCGAGACAGATCCACTGGGCAAAAAACTGCATTACACGTACTACGATAACGGCCAACTCAAGGAGATATACGACGCTACAACTGCCACGCCGGGAACCCTGCTTACCGTACACTACTACAACCATCGCGGCCAACTGACCGACAAGATATTCACCGACGGCACTGCCGAGCATTATACCTATACTGCCAACGGCCAGCTTGAAACAGCCAGCAATCAGAACATCAGTTATACCTATGCCTACTATACTGACGGCAGGCTGAATACCGTTACCGACACCACCAACAACCGGCAAATCAGCTACGACCAGTACGATGGCCTTGGCCAGCGTAAACAGGTAACTATTCTTAAAGGGGCCGGAGCCGACGAGCGGGTCATCGGTTACGATTACGACAGCGCCAACCGCCCCTGGCATATCACCTCAAGCGCGGGCACATTCACGTATGCATACGACAACCTAAGCCGCCGTTACACACTTAGTTATCCTAATAACACGACTGCACAGTGGGATTACGACGACTTGAACCGGCTTACAGCCATTACCCATAAGGTTTCCGGTGGCGCTTCCTTTGCGGTGTTCAATTATACTGATATCGACAAAGTGGGCAACAGAAAGAGCGTATCCGGGAGTAAAAACGAAACCTACGGCTATGATGAGCTGTATCGGCTACTCAGCGTCACCTCAAGCAAACCCGAGGAATTCACCTTCGATGTCGTAGGGGACCGGCAGAGTGGGCCAAATGTAAGCGACACAGGTTACCAGTACAACGCCGCCAACCAGACGACCCAGGGGCTGCGGCTCAGCTATGGTTACGATAACAGGGGCAACCAGACAACGAAAACCGTCCCCGGTGCAACGGACAAAACCTGGACGCGGACATGGGACTATAACAACAGGGTCATCAAGGAAGAGAAGGTCAAAGGGGCTGAGAAACGGACGATTACCTACAAATATGACCCATTCGGCAGAAGGATTGAGAAGAAGTTCGTGCAGACAGTAGATGGAACCACAGAAACTGAAACCACGACTTACGTGTACGATAACGAGGATATTGTAATTGAGCTTTACACAACTGCAGCAGGAACCGAAAAGACCTCGTTCACTCATGGACCTGGAATAGATGAACCGCTGGCCTTGGAGAGAAGCGGCAACTATTACTTTTACCACTCCGACGGTTTGGGAAGCATCACCCATATCAGCAACGCTAGCAAGGCAGTTGTGCAGAGTTATGAATACGAGTCTTACGGCAGGCCGACAGCGAGCACTGATTTTAGGAACAGTTACCAATTCCAGTCGCGAGAATATGATTGGGAGACAGGATTAATCTACTATCGAGGCAGATACGGCGACTCGATGGATGGGAACTTTGTAAGCAAGGATCCCCTGAGCATTTCTGGAGGAGATGTGAATTTATACCGTATGATTCAATCGAATCCGGTAAATTTTATCGACCCATTCGGATTTTCAACTTGGCCAGGGAGCGGTGTAATTACATCTCCTTTTGGTTATAGAATCCATCCCGTTACAGGAGAACGGAAGTCTTTTCATAACGGAGTTGATATATCTAATCCCGTTGGCTTATTTGTTGTAGCAAGTGATTCTGGTACCGTAATCAGTGTTAAACCAAGCCCAACAGGGGCTAACCAAATTATTATACGAAATGAAGATGGGAGTATTTCTGGTTATGGGCATGTAAAACCATCAGTAGTTGTTGGACAGAATGTTTCGGAAGCCGAAGAAATCGGAGAAACGGATTTAAGTGGACGTTCTACAGGAGGGCATGTTCATTACACTTACAGGCCCAAAAGTGGGCAACCTCACATTGACCCTAAAGTTCATTTACCCAATCAAAACAATTACCCTTGCGATTATAAATAGATAGGAGTTACGCATGAGAATATTTTTCATCATGATTTCATTTTTACTCTGCTCAAATGTATATGCAGGCAGCAATAATGCTGAGTTAATTACGATTGCGAACAAATTAAAGGATGCTGTAACAAAAAATGACGTAAGCTTAATTTATAAATACATACATAGTGATGGTGTCTATTTTATGGATGACCGGTTGACTAGAATTGAAACAAATAAGCTACTAAAGGATGCAAACAGCCCATTATACAGATACCTATTTGGCTCTGATGATTCCATAAAAAGCTATTTATTGTCAGCACAAGATTTGAAGATAAAAGTCCACTATCGAGATAAATATTCAGCAATCGTATCGTTTGCTTCTTCAAATCATCCCGTAGAGGAGTGGAAAGAATGTTGTTTTATTAAACGGAATAAGCGCTGGTATTTTGACGGGATATTTTATTGTGAATAGCTTTGAAAGGTACTTGAGTTTAATGGGTGCGGCTCAGCTATGGCTACGATAAAAGGGGCAACCAGACAACGAAAACCGTTCCCGGTGCAACTGAAAAACTAATGAATCAGCCTTCAAGTCAACATTCGGTGAAATAATGCGAATCTCTTTCTTCCTGTCAATATGCATGCTTCTAATAGCAACCGTGTCAATAACCTTCGCGGCCAATGACGGCTTCTATAACCTCTCGCAAACCGCCGCCGCTTGGGATGGCACCGAAGAGAACCGGCTGAAGCCACCGACCGCCGACTATACCAGTAACTTTGGTGATGAATCGAGCGTTACCTATACTCTCCCGTGGCCATTCACCTTTTACGGTCAATCCTTCAACCAGATTACCGCCGACACCAACGGCAATGCCTGGTTTGGAAACAGCTGGCCTGCCCATTCCTTCAATCTTGCAAATAATGGCCGTGGGCCTGTTATTGCCGCATGGAATAACGACCTGTCTTCCTATTACAATAATGGTGGTGTATTTATACAGCACAAGACCAGTCCTGAGCGGATTGTAATAGAGTGGCAGACCGAAACATATACCAACGAAGGCCGCCGGAGGCCAAATACCTTTGAGACGGTTCTGTTCTCAACCGGGGAAATCAGGATTGACTACCAGTCATTCACTCAGGACCCGACCAATAAAGACTTCGGTTCAGGGATTTCTCTAAATGACGGCACCTTCTACGTGAACCTCACGACCGATAAGGGAAACGTGTTTACACTTGGTGGGCAATCATTTCTCATAAATGCTGTTGGCGGCAGCACAAAGACATTGGATGTTTCTGTAATTGGAAAGGGTGCGGTTACCAGTAATGTCGGAGTATCCTGGAACGCCAGCCAACCGGCGCTTTTTCCTACTGGCGCTCAGATTGTATTACAGCCAAGTCCGAACCCTGGCTACAAATTCGATGGTTGGAGCGGAGCATGCGGTGGTACAGGCAACTGTCTCTTCACTCTGAATCAAGATACAACTGCTTCGGCAACATTTTCCATGGATACCACTATGCAACTGATCCTCTCATCGTCAGGCGGGCAAAGTCGCTCCCTTCAGGCTGCTTATGATGCTGCTTCCCATGGGAGCACTCTCAAGCTTATGGCAACCGACTTTATTGAAGACTTTAACGCCAATCAAACCAAGACCATTACCATTCAGGGCGGATACAATATCGACTTTTCCAGCAATGTGGCGGGAGTCTCGGTGCTGAATGGAGCTATGACCATAACCAGTGGCATCGTCATTGTGGATAGATTAACTATTCGTTAGAAACGGATAGGCCCTTAATGCTAGACCCCTTACGTTTGTTCAAGCTGCCTGTAATGAAGAGAATAATTCGGCTAGCCACAGTCACCATGATGCTGATGATAGCTGCCCTGAGTTGTCATGAGGCACTGGCTGCAACCCAGGATGAAATCATCGATGCCTTCTGGAATGACAAGGCTGTCCAGGCGGAAATCGAACGAATCAAACATAGGCTGAAACCGAACCATGAAGAGATACAGATTGTCGGCTTGGGAGAGGGCTGCGGAGTTGCGGGATGCTCTTTCACAAACTTGGTGGTACTGAAACTGAGGAGAGCAGGTGTCAACCCGCAGGCAGGTTCAGTGCTTGTCACGGTCACAGACCGTAATGGTAAAATCGGCAAAGTTACTTTGATGGAGTTGAGGCCGAGGGGTATGCCTGACCTGAAAATTGAAAATTCAATTCCCCCACCAGAGCCGGAATTGAAGATTGAACGTCGGCTTTCGCCACCAAACCCGGAAACCGAGCAACTGCAATAAAGCAAGTAAGGCACTCACTTCTGCACCCAGCGCCCGTTTGCAAGCTGTGTCCACCACCCCGCTCTCGCCGCCTCCCTCTTTATTTCAGCATAGGTGGCTGCTGCCTTCCCCATCAGCTTGTTGAGCGCCTCCTTGCTTTCCTTCTGCTTGTCCATCTTCAGGATGGCCTTTGCCATTCCGTTGATCACAGCCTTGCGGCTTTCGTTCTCCACCTTGATCAATGCCTCGTCCTGGGGGGTAACTTTGGTCTTGTCGCGCACCGACACCAGCCCCTGACTGGTCAGCCCGATGGCTCCACTGTCGAAGAGGGCATTCATTCGGGTGAGTTGCCTGTTCATGTCGTCATAGGCCTTCGTGACTTCCGGCATGCCGGCGAGTTCCACTGCCAGATCATCGGCAATGTTGTCCGCGGCTTCTGCCTCAGAGATGAGTGACATTCGGGCTATTTTATGGAACAGCCCACTAAGCGGTTTTCCATCCTGCAGATTCGGCATGTCGACCGGTTTTTTCTCTTCAGCCGGACTCTTTTCCCCTCCCCCTTTCAGGAGCATCTCATCCACAGACTTGTACGCATCCTTTACCGCCTTTTCAGGGAAATAGACATTGACGGTTATGATGGCGCAGGCAGCCAACAGAGAGCACCCTGCTGTGAGGAGGCATTTGATGTACTTTGTTTTCATTGGGCACCTCGATTCATAAAGATTTTATTGAACTATACCATATCGGCTCACTAAGGGAAGGGTCGCCACTGCGATCATTCATCCCATTTGAATCCCTGGTCTGGTTGGGTATCGGCAGGGAGAGGTTCTCCTGTGGCAGCCTTGCCGCGTGCTGCGGCCTGTTTTATGGAATCGAAGAGGTGATCCAGGGATATCCTGTTCTGATCTGACATCACGGTAAGGCTCAGGTCACGAATTCCGAAAAAATTCGTGTGGGAGATGTCGAAGCCCTCGAATGTCAGTACTCCGTTGTCGAGGGATGCGCTTATTTCAGCGCGATCATAGGGGCGGTCATCATGGAAGAAGAACCCGCTGAGCTGCTTGTTGGCCAGTCGCTGGAGGAACTCCCTGCTGATCTGCATAGGTTCTCCCTCACCCTCTCGAGCCCAGATGTCAATCAGTCCGATCATTCCGGTTTTGGCGCTTCCCTCGTCGGCAATGCTGACGATGCTGTCCAGACGTCCGGAGATATACCCCTTGATCTTCGGAAATGTGCTGCAGGTTTGCTTCAGGCTCAGGCCGTTTACCAGCAGGTCCCCCCCGTAATGGATCCCGTTCCTCAAGAAAACGAAACCCCTGCCGAGCAGATCCCCTTCGTTGAGCGACGAACGAAAAGAGAGGATTTCATTGATGCCGTTTGCCGCTCGGGAGTGCAAGGTCGTTTCGCCCAGTTCGAGAGTGCCGAATCGGACCTTTTCGATCCTGACTACCCGGCTGCTTCGTGCAGGCTGTCGCAGGGCTTCAACGAGTAGCGGAAAGTTTTCGCGATTGAAGTTGAGAGGGTTTCGAGGCATGCCAGGAACTCCCCCTGAAAAGTCGATGGAGAAGGGGAGAGTGCCGTCGATGGAGCCTGCGCTCAGTTTCTGTGATGCAACCTCCAACTTCACTCCATCGAGCTGGAGAGAACCTTCCAGCAGCTTCCGGCCTCTGTGAAGTTTGAGTTTCCCCTCTGCTGCGACGGTCCCGTCGACCGTCGATTCCTGGAGGAAGCGCGGGAGTATGTTGACGAAGGTGTCAAGCAGGCTGTTGCAGGATGTTCGTGCAAGGGAGACCGTGAAATCCCCTTCTCGGTCCGGAGAGGAGGCATTGTCGAGTTCTCCCTCAACCTTCAGCTGTATTTCGTCTCCGGCGGTGAGCCTTGCTTCCTTGAGGTAGAGCCTCCTCCCTGCGATCTCAGCGAAAAGTGTCATCTCTCCGCCGGTCAGGATCCGTTTGCCCCCAACGCCGGCCAGCGCGACTCCACTCCCCTTTGCCTCCAGGCGAGATGAAAGACCCTCCTTGCCGGTATAACTTCCCTTTATGGATGCGTCGAGGAGTCCGTCAACAATGTTTATCCCAGGTTTGGGAGGGAGAAGTTTCCCAGCCGCAGCCAGAGCTGTCCCGGTGATTCCCATGTCGAACGACCCACCCTCGGCAGGTAAAAACGGGTTGAATGCCATGGAGCCGTTTAACCTTCCTCCGAGAAAGCTGCCGCTGATCTCTCCCTTAACGCCGGATTGAGAGAGAGTCAGGTGTGCGGAAGGCGCGGCGATACTGTTTGTCCCCCATAAAACACGACCTTCGGATATATCGGCGGTGCCTTCGAGCCATTTTCTTCGGGAGTCCTGAGCGTGGATTGCCTGAACTCTTCCGGCAATGCCCGTCAGATTTGCCTCGCCATGGCGGACGTCACAGCCGTTGAATTCGAGCGTGAGCGGATAACGAACGCTATCCGCTCCCTTATCCTTCAGTGGTATCCTTGCCGTCAGGCGGGTGAAGGCAACTGCTGTTCCGTCGAGGCGAAACGCCCCGTCATAAAGTGAAATCGACCCGTCAAGGAGGCTGTAAGAGAATCGTGCTTCTCCATCTTTTCCGCCGACTACCGTCTTTGCCACGCCGATATCGCCGGTTGCGGTGAAACGACCATTTACTCTGTCAAAGCGGCAACTGCTTTCCCCGCTGCCGATAGCGAAAACTGTATCATCCTTGTTCCCCTGAATGTCGGCAACTCTGGCCATAGCCGTTCCGCTGAAGTCGGTCGCTCCGCGACCTGATCCCTCAAGTGTAAGAGCGGCAGAGCCTTCGATAAAGCGCAGGTTCAGGCCCTCAAGGAAAGGGTTCAGCTTTGCAGTAGGCGTGCGTGGGATCTGCATTGAAACATGGAGAGGTACGGAAGTAGACGGAGAGAAGCCGAGGCGGCCGAGAAGCGGGAATCCGGCGATTCTTGCGGAAAAGGGAGAAACCTCTGCCAAAAGGGGTCTCATGCGTTGAGAAAGAGTGACGCTGAACGGAGCATCAAGTTTCTCCAGAGTGGGCTTTTCGTCTGATTCGGCCTGGAAGAGTCCGCCCTTCGCAAGGATGCGGTCTCCTGTCATGGAAAAGGCAACTCTTCCGAAGAGCCCTTGGGTGATGAGCCGGTCACCTGTCGTGACTCTTCCTCCATCCAGGGCAAAGCTCCCCTTCACGGCTGTCAGCCCTTTACGGCCGGAGCCGGCAAGGTGAATACCCCTGCTGCTGAGTTTGCCGCTGATTGCTCCCTTGCTGCGGAGATCCGGAGGAAGGAGGATCGCTAACTTCTTCATGTTGATTTCATCAAGTCCTATGTCAAAGATGAAGCGCTTCTCCCCCTTGATTTCATCGATCGTGCCGGCTGCGGTCACCTTCAGTAGCTCCATGAGAGTGAGTGTGACTCTCTCCATCCTCACCCGGTCTTGCATTACGTTGTAGGTGCCGCTGAAATCCAGGTTGCCGTCAATGCTGGTTGTTACCCTGCCTGCGGTCATGGGGATCCGGCTGAAGCCGACATTCCCTGACGTACTGAGCTGTCCCTTGCCGTATTCTGCGGAGAGGCGGATAGTGCACTTCCCGTCAAGCTTTAACTGGCGGTCGCTGCCCAGAGCTGCGAGGTTTTTTAGTGAGAGATCAGTCCCTGTCAGCGACAGGTCAAAGGAGGGATCACTCCCTGGACGGGCTCTCCCTTTGATGAGGAAGCGGTCACCGGCAACGTCCTCAAAGGAGAGCTCGATCCTGGAGTCGGTGGAACCCTTAGTCGTGAGCTTTTGGATTCGCAGAGAAATCCCCTTTGGCCCACGGCCATTGACAAGGATTGATCCCCCCTTGACAGAGAATTGCCTGATCAAGAGCTCCGGACCGGGTTTCCCCCCTGAAAAGCGACGTTGCAGATCGGTAAAATTCCAGATCCCGGTGTTGTCACTGTGGAGGTCAAGCCTGAAACCCTCCAGTGCAACCAGGTCAAAGCTCCGCCTGCCCAGCAGGATATCTCCCCAGCAGGGTGAAATGGAGAGATGGTCTATGGATACGAGATTGCCTGCCTGAAAGTAGGTCGGATTTCCCAGTGTAATCCCCTTGAGATGCAGGGTGAAGCCTTCTGTCTGCACTCCCCCAATTTTCAGGGGCTGATGGAGATGGGATGTGAGCAGTCGGGAGATTTGGGCTGCGGCCAGGGGGGAGGCGAGGTAGATCTTCAGGGCGAGCGGTGCGGTAAGGGCTGCAAGAAAAACAAGGCAAAAGGAACTCCACAGAATCCTTCGGATCCAACGGGTGTTGTTTTCTCCGCCATATTCTTTGAACATCTTCACAGATCCCCTCCAGTAACTTTAGCGGGGATTCGGAGGTTTGACAAGGATGCAGGTTGTGGGAAGAGTTTAAATGCGGGAAGGGTTGACCGGCTCTAAGGGAGCTTAAGTCGTTCGTCAGGATGGCAATTGCTGAAGCGTTATCACTCGGTTGCGTCCTTCAGCTTTGGCCCGGTACAGGGCTTCATCGGCAACCCGGATAATGTCATCGACGGTGTCGAGTCCAGGCATCGGAAAGCTTGCCACGCCCAAACTGATGGTGAGCTTGAGTGTCATGATCTTGTTGGAGAAGGAGAGCTGCTGTATCGCTATCCGGATCCGTTCGGCGACAGCTATTGCCTCGTCAAGAGGGGTCTCCGGAAGAACGGCTACAAACTCCTCCCCTCCGTAGCGGGCCGCTACGTCATAGCTCCGCAGGTGTTGCTTGATGAGGTTGGAAACGTTCACGAGGACTACATCCCCCTGCTGGTGACCGTAGAGGTCGTTTACCTTCTTGAAGTGGTCGATGTCTATGATGATAAGAGAAAGAGGCGAGCCCTTGCGGGCAGTGCGCTGTAACTCCTTGTCCAGTACCTCCATCATGTAGCGCCGGTTGAACAGCTGGGTAAGCGGGTCGGTGTTAGAGAGCTCTTTGAGGAGCTCGTTGGAATGTTTCAGGTTGTCCTGCAGTAGCTTGATCTTTAGTTGAACCTTGACCCTCGCCACAAGTTCGCCTGCATCGAAAGGCTTTGTGACGTAATCGCTTGCCCCCTGCTCCAGCCCCTTGATCTTTTTTTCGCGCGATTCACTGCCGGTCAGCATGATTATGGGGATGTCATTAAGCTCTGCCCGTGACCTGACCATGGCAAGGAACTTGAAACCATCCATCCGCGGCATTTCCAGGTCGCAGAGAACCAGGTCGATGGTGGGCTTCTCAATGAGAATCTTGAACCCTTCTATCCCATCTTGGGCCTGCAGGTAGTTGTCTGCAAGCGAGACCGACTTCAGGGTCTGAACGATCTGCTCGCGGACCGTTTCGGAATCGTCGATAATCAGTATGTTGGTTTGCATGCATTGCCCTCCAGAATCTTATCGATCTCTGAGGTAATCGACTTTAGGGGAAATTGCTTAAATGGCTGAGAGAGATAATGCAGTCAAGATCCAGTGATGGTTTTACAGCATCGGTTCCCTTGCCAAACGCTTGAGATCGCCGATGGTGGCAGTATAGTCGTTGCTGCCGAAGACTGCGCTTCCCGCCACGAATACGTCTGCACCGGCATGGGAGATTCGGGCGATGTTGTCCGGTTTTACACCACCGTCCACTTCCAGTTCCGTCTCAAGCCCGCGACGGTCCAACATTGCTCGTAGCGACTGGATCTTCGGGATGCAGGCCTCGATGAATGACTGGCCACCGAAGCCGGGATTGACGGTCATCAGCAGCACCAGATCGAGTTCGTCAACTACATGGTCGAGTTGTTGAATCGGTGTTGCAGGGTTAAGAGAGACGCCGGCCTTCTTCCCAAGGGACTTGATGAGCTGTATGGTGCGGTGCAGATGCCAGCAGGCTTCGGCATGGACCACGATGATATCGGCACCGGCAGCGGCGAAATCGGGGATGTAACGGTCAGGCTCGGTGATCATCAGGTGAACGTCCAGGGGGAGATCCGTCACCTTTCGCACTGCCTCAACCACCAGAGGTCCTAGGGTGATGTTAGGAACGAAGTGACCGTCCATGACGTCAATGTGAATGTAATCGGCCCCGGCGGCAGCCACGGTCCGTACTTCTTCTCCCAGTCGGGAAAAATCAGCTGAGAGTATCGAAGGGGCTATCTTTTTCATTGGTTCTCCAATCTTTGTAACCTTGCAGCGAAGAATCCGTCCATAACATGCAGATGCGGCCAGGTACGGAAGAGCCCTCGCTCGGAGCAAAGGGCTGCGTGGCGAGGGAAGAGCTCACGAAGATCTTCTAGCATAAAATCCCGGTTTCGCGAAAGAAAATCATCAATTACCGCCTCGTTTTCTGCAACGGTCGTGGAACAGGTTGCATAGAGGAGTACGCCGCCAGGCGCAACGCAGGCGGCGGCATTGCCAAGGATTGCTTTCTGCTTTCCGGCAAGGTTTGTTACGTCTTCCGCCTGTTTCCACCACTTCCCCTCCGGGTTACGCCGGAGTACGCCAAGGCCCGAGCATGGGGCATCAACCAGCACCCTGCTGAAAAGCCTTGGAGCCAGACCAGTCAGTGGGTGCTCCGCATTCACTGTGGTGGTGCGGATAATGTTAACACCCAGCCGCCTGGCCAGGACCGTCACCTGCTCCAATCGTCGGGGGTTGACATCACAGGCGGTTATCTCTCCGCGATTCCCCATCAATTCGGCCAGGCAGGTTGACTTCCCGCCTGGTGCGGCACAGATGTCCAGCACGTTCTCTCCGGCAGCAGCCCCCAGGAGCTGTGCCACGAGTTGCGATGCCTCGTCCTGCACGGTAAAAAGGCCTTCCCTGTAGCTGGGTAATGTGATCAAAGGGACAGGGGAGGCCATCCGCATACCCAAAGGGGAGTGCTCGCATGGGGTAGCGGTGACTCCTTCGTCTGCCAGTCTGGCAATGAGGTCAGATCGTGTTATGCGGAGAGTATTTGTACGAGCGGTATGGGGGGGGGCTTCGCTCATGGTTTTGGCAAGCAGCTCGGCTTCGGCAAGATTGAGCTGCTCCACCCATTCCTTGGCGATCCACTCTGGCAGGGAATGCCTCGCTGCCAGCCAGGCGACAGGCTGCTTGTCCCTGTCTGGCCAGGCGAGTGCATCGCGTTTCCTATCAGCCTGTCGCAGCACCGCGTTGATAAAGCCTGAAGCTTTGGGGGCAAGCAGGTGGGCCAGGCTGACGGTTTCGTTGACCGCCGCAGAGGCAGGCACACGGTCCAGGAAGAGGAGCTGATAGAGGCCGAGTCTGAGGAGTATAAATACGGCTCGCTCTAACTTGTCGCTCCTGATCTTGGAGAACTGTCCGATGACATGGTCCAAGGTCCCTTGGCGGCGCAGGGTTCCATAGACCAGTTCCGTGAGAAATCCACGGTCCGGGCCCTGCAGTTCTCCCTGGCTCAGCTCCCGGTCAAGGAGGATGTCGGCGTAGGAGCGTTCCTTTTCGATACGGGCCAGTATTGAGAATGCTACATGGCGTGGATTGTCGTTTGACAAGGCAAAATCCTCAGAATTTTTCGTGCCGGGGATGTGGCAGGCAGAAACAAAAGCGAGACTCCCGGCATGACGGAGTCGTCATGACAAGGTCTCGCCAAGATCTGCGGGCTATGCATGAGTATTATGCGTTTTTGGTGTCGTCAGAATCTTTACGGGGCTTGATTTCGATCTCATCCTTGGCTTCAGATGCCTTCTTGAAGTTTCGGATGCTTTTGCCCAGAGCGCCTCCAATTTCAGGAAGCTTGCCCGCACCGAACACCACCAGGATGATGACAAGGATAATAATCAATTCGGGCATGCCAAAACCGAACATGGGGATTCTCCTCTCAAACAAAATAGTGACGGCAGTATGGCACCGTCCAGGCAAAAAATCAAGCTAACGCACCATGGATTGCTGATGCCGACCTTAAACCTTCTCCTGCAGATCATCTTCGGGTCCCGGCGCAGAATCTTCTTGCGGCTCATCATCGACATCTTGCGACTTGTTTGCCATCCTGAGGGCTTCCTTGGAGATATTCACCGAATCCGATTTTGCTTTCTCTTGAGCTTTTTGAAACGCATCGGTGACTTTCGCGACAGTCAGGATTTGTGCTGTTTGGGCATGAGGATTAACGTCAGAAGGATTCATCTGTACACTGTTGGGTGTAATCAGGGTGGTTGTCATGCGTATCACCTCCAAAAATCAGACTGAAACATGTCGGTTTTTTGCGGTCTCCTGAAGCAATCATATCAGATATGATTCAAGATTGAAGCCCGGAACCGGACCTGCTGCTTTCAAATGGCTGTATGAGTAAATGAAAAAGCGTAAGCCGTTGTGGGGAACGGTATTCGTTAAGCCCGATGGCCATTCCTTCGTGGCCTTTCTCCGGCTGCTCGCGATAGGTCCCGCAAATCCGGTCCCACCAGGGGAGACAGAAACCGAAATTGCTGTTGGTCTCACAGGGAATGACCGAGTGGTGGACCCGGTGCATGTCGGGCGTCACCATTGCCAGCCTGAGCCAACGGTCCAGAATGGCCGGCAACCGGATGTTCCCATGGCTGAACATGGCAGTGGAGTTGAGGGTGACCTCGAAAATCAGGACTGCAACCGGTGGGGCACCGATCAGATAAACCGCCATCAGCTTTATCGCCAGTGATACGAGTATCTCAATGGGGTGGAAACGGTTGCCGGTGGTTACATCAAAATCAAGATCGGCATGGTGCATCCGATGTAACCGCCAGAAGATCGGCATGAAGTGAAACAGTACGTGTTGCAGATAGATGA
>JAYSLX010000231.1:0-4579 GCA_043725245.1 Geobacteraceae bacterium
GAACCGGTCAAAGAGATGAAGACGTTAGCCGCAATGGTTGCCAGAGAACATAACAACCTTGACCGAGCGAGCAGTGCCCCGACCCTAGTCCTACTCAACACCGTCAGAAATGCCGTGGAGGTCTATGACGCGTTGGTGAAGGATTCCTCTCTCAAACAGGCAAACACCGAATTACGACTTGTTCACAGCCGTTATCGCCCTGCGGAGCGTGCGGCCTGGCGAAATGAATTTCTAAACAAAAGCGCCTGTGGAGCAGGCGCCAACCGCATTATTGTCGCTACTCAGGTCATTGAAGCCGGGGTGGATATTTCCGCCGGTTTGCTTGTTACTGAACTGGCTCCCTGGGCAAGTCTCGTACAGCGTTTTGGCCGTTGTGCGCGCTGGGGTGGTACGGCGCAGGTGATCGTGGCCGATCCGCAGCCCAAGGATGACAAGGCCGCCGCACCATACGGAAAAGATGAATTGGATGCCGCCCGTGATGCCTTGTCACTGCTGACAGACGTATCCCCTCAACACCTCGAAGCCTTTGAAGAACAACACTCCGAACTGCTTCCCAGGCTGTATCCGTTCAATCCGAAACATCTATTGCTCCGTCACGAACTGGACGAGCTTTTCGACACCACCGCCGACCTGTCGGGGGCTGACATCGATATCAGCCGCTTTATCCGTTCCGGCGATGAGCGGGATGTACAGGTATTCTGGGCCGATATTCCCGACAAAACCAAACCTTCGGATGAACTTCGCCCGGTACGCGATGCGCTCTGTTCCGTACCGTTTATTGCTGCCCGAGCATGGCTGTGTGGCAAAGGTTCAAAGCTGGAGGCGGGGAAACGTGCCTGGGTTTGGGACTGGCTGAACGGGGAATGGCGTACGGCGGAAGCGCGGGATTTCTACCCAGGACAGACATTTATGGTGGCCTCGCAGTGCGGCGGTTATGACTTTACTGCCGCCACCGGCAACGGTAAAGGCTGGGCACCGGACAGTAAAAAACCGGTTCCGCCGGTTCCCTCACAACCCATACAGACAGACGAATTCGCCAACGCTGGCCAGGATGACGAATCGTTTTCCATGTCACACTGGAAAACCATTGCCACGCACGGACGGGAGACCGGGTTATTGGCATACCGTCTTGCAGAAACACTGGCCCCCCAACTGGCCGGCATATTCAGTCTGGCGGGCCGCTGGCACGATGTGGGCAAGTCGCATGCCGCATTTCAGGATTTGATTGTGGCAAGTGGCCGGCCGGAGAGGCGCGATCTTGCCAAAGCCCCGAAAGACGCGTGGTCACGCACGGGCCGCAGGAAAGGTTTTCGTCACGAACTGGCAAGTGTTCTTGCCCTCTTCTCCGTTTTACAGCGGCATAACCCCGATCATCCAGCCCTGCTCGGCCCTTGGCGCAACCTTTTGATTGCGGCCGGTATGCCGCCCGACGTGGCGACTGACACGGAAACACTAATGACTCAGCTTGAAGAAGAGCTTGTCGCGCTCGATGCCGACCAGTTCAACCTGCTGGCCTATCTGGTCTGCGCCCATCACGGCAAGTTACGTCTCGCATGGCATGCCTGCCAGGCAGATCAGGCGACGACCGACGGTGCGTTGCGCATACGGGGCTTGCGGGAAAACGATATCCTGCCGCAACTGCCACTCTATACCGCCGACACCCGGATCAGCACATTGCCGGAAAGCATCCTTACTCTTGCCCCATCCGCTGCCGGACTTAATCCCAAAACCGGTCAGGGCTGGACCGAACGCGTGCTGTCCCTGCTGGATACGTACGGTCCCTACACCCTGGCATGGCTGGAGACGATACTTCGGGCAGCCGACCAACGTGCATCAGCCTCGACAACGGAAGACGCACTGCTCAGACCGGAGGTGGTTTCATGATGTACATTCATGATTTGAACGGCTGTGCCCCGGCGCCCCTTGCCCATTACCTGAAAGCACTCGGCATCCTGCGTCTTGTCGCGGAGCAGGCTGATCCTCAGGCTCGGGGTTGGTGGGAGGGGGACCGGTTCCGTCTGGCGACAACGCTGGATAGAGAGGCGTTGGAAGCCTTTTTTCTGGAACGGTATGAACCGACACCGATGTTCAATCCGTGGGGTGCTCGTTCAGGCTTTTTTGCTGGCGCATCAGAATCCAGTGCCAGATCCGTTCTGGAAAAGATTGAGGTGTCACCCGATCAACGGTTTAAGCCCTACCAGGAAACCGTCAAAACCGTTCGAGATATCTTGTCTACGACGGTTGGAGGCAAGAAGCCGGGTGATGATGATAAGGAAGGAAAGGCAAAGCTGCTGCTGGCTTTACGGAACCAAATACGCGGCAAGTCAACGTGCTGGATGAATACCGTCATGGCAGTGGTCGATTCAGGCAGCAAGGGCATTGAGCTTCCCGCTATCTTTGGAACTGGAGGCAGCGAGGGGAGTGGTAGCTATACCTCGGCCTACATGGCAGCCATTGAACTGTGCCTAATAAAGCACATATGGGATCACGCACTTGATTGCACAGTGTTCGGAATAAATAATGTCCCGAAATGTAACTGGGATCAGTCGATGGGGCAGTATCTTCCTTCTGGTGCCGCTACTCCATGGGATCTATTGTTTGCCTTTGAGGGAGCATGCGTTGTGCGCTCAGCGGTATCTTCTCGCAGTGCCACGGAAGGGACTCGTTGGTTGTCTTCTCCATTCTTTGTTGCGCCTTCTTCTTATGGCTATGCCAGTGGTGCCAGATTGGATGGACACGTATTGAACAAGGGTAAGGAGCTTCCTGGACGTGGAGAACAATGGTTTCCTTTATGGCGGCAACCTATGCTTTCTTCAGAAATAGCCCAAGTGTTTAGTGCTAGTAGGGCTGCGACTAAGAAAAAGAAAGCCAGTGACGGCTGGTCAATGGTCCGAGCGATCAGTTCACTTGGTGTGCAACAGGGTATTTCTGAATTTGTCCGCTTTGGCTATATGCAGAGAAATAACCTCGCTACGCATTTTGCAGTTCCTCTTGGGCGTTTCCGCGTCCCGGATCAGGTCGAATCTCGTTTGGCTTGCTTGGACGATCTGGACGCTTGGTTGCAGAGACTTCGCCGTGCCGTGCAAGATAAGAATGCTTCAGCACGTTTGCGCTTCGTCGAGCGTCAGTTATCTGATTCTCTCTTTGCTGTTGCCCAGCATCCGAAGGAATCAAGTCGTTGGCAGTCAGTTTTACTCGCGCTGTCAGGGGTTGAGGCTGTTATTTTAACCAGTAAGAATGTCAAATGCGGACCCATCCCCAGACTGCGCCCGGAGTGGGTGACTGCGGCCGACGATGGCTCTCCTGAATTTCGGCTGGCGGGTGCTTTTGCCCTGCAATGGGATGAAAAACCCTTTGGCGCCATACGCCGCCATTGGATACCCGGCAAGAACGACGAAACGTCCGCTGTGATGAAAGGGCGCAATGGCATTGATGACGCCATTGCCCTTGTAAAGCGCCGCCTTATAGAAGCATCGCAACACGCTCAGAGGCGTCTCCCCCTGAGACCGGCATCCAAGGCCTCGGCCCATCCATCTGATCTTGTCTCCCTGTTGTCAGGCACCGTTGACCTTGACCGCACCGTTGCCCTTGCCCGCGCACTGATGACGCTTGATGTCCGGCAATGGGCGGCAAATCCCGCACCACCCCAACAGCCTGAAGGCAAAGGGTATCCCGATGACGCCTGGCTGGCTATCCGCCTGGCCTTGCTGCCATGGCCGCTGTTGGATGATAAAAAACAAATCGGCGCTGATCCCGCCATCATTCGCAGGCTGGAGAGTGGCGACGCCGCCACGGCGGTTGATCTTGCGCTACGCCGTTTGCGGACAGCGGGAATTTCCGCAACCGTCAGATGTGCCGTTGTCCCTGTGGAAGCGGCCCGTCTTTGGGCTGCTGCTCTCGCTTTTCCCATTACCCAAAAAGTCGCGGCAGAGTTTCTCCGCCGTCTTGATCCCAACCACAACTAACCAAGGAGGAAACACACCATGTCTATCGATCTCTCAGCTCTCAACACCGCCAACCGTCTGCTTTTCGCCATTCCACTTCAGCCCCTTCAGGGACAGCGCTTCCAGCCCACCGGCTTCCCCAGCCTTGGCGCGGCAACCTTTCAAACCCAGCAGGGCACATCACTACTGGTTGAAAGCGCCCAAAGCATGGCTAATCGCCTGGAACTCACCATTTGGGATGAGGCCACCAACAACGTGAAACCGGAGCTTCAGGGGCTGTCCCATGTGCGTGTCCTGCGTAACGGCACCTTTCTCACCGACACAATCCTTGAGTCGCACCGGATCAACAGCCCTTATCTGCTGATGGGCAAGGATCAAAGGTTCTTCGATGATCTGAAAGTAGAATTTGGTGGACTTGCAGGGCCTATAAATCGCCACAAATTAGTAGAAGTACTCTTGAAATACGACATAGGCTCACTTTTGCATGGGGCTTTTTTGCCAAAAATAGATGGACGGTTACGTGTCACTAGGGGAATCTCCAGCTTTATCGAAGCCGACAGGGTCGGGGTGGCGGCCTCGGGTGGGGTCAAGAATGATCATGTAAATCCATCCGGCGATACCAAAAACGGTTTTGG
>JAYSLX010000232.1:0-17008 GCA_043725245.1 Geobacteraceae bacterium
AGTGTTATAAGGCAATACAGAGAATGCATTATAACATATCTATACGTAATTGCTTAGCTTTTTATACAACAAGGCTTAAGTCAATGACATTGCCTTTAAACTCTTTGCAGACTGCTCGAAAAAAAGCGCGCCTTCGGGGAGTCTTCCCACCCCTTTTCAAACAATGTCGGAAAGGCAATTATCACCTTTCGTCCCATCGCCTCCCTTCAGGTCCAGCAGAAATACACGGGCTAAGAGATTATATCCAGTAGGCTCTTGGTTATCTGATTGTCTGTCTTTAGAACCTGCAGGTTGGTTCTGAAGCTATTGACCGTTCCGAGCATCTCAACCGCATCTCTGGATATGTCAACCTGATCAGCGGCATCTGTTACCGTCGCCTCTACACACCCATTCTGTCTTTCAGCAATGGTGACACGCGACGGTTGAAAGTTGTCACTGTTCACATTGGCAATATTGTTAGCCGTTACATCCATTTTTGTGGCACAGGCCTCGATTCCGCTTTGTGCGATACTGCTTGCATCGGTCATGGGATTCTCCTTTGCCTCCTAAGCAAAAAACGACAAATTGAAACGCGGATCAGACAACTGACGCGGTCTCGTACATTCTGCGATCATGTTTGCAATCTGTTTCTGAGAATCTGCCTGCTGCTTAATCATCATAAGGCTCAATTCCTCACGGTCCCGCGACTGGAACATCATTACGGCCATTCCTGCGATTTGTCCCACATCCATAATCAACCTCCTTATGTAATTTATTATCGGCATAATCCGATAAGAATTAAGGTAAATGATTGATTGTCTCTACAATACTAAAGTATGGGTGTTGGTAAAGTGTCAGAGGGTTATGGCAATATTCATATTTCCCGTAACTCTGTTGCGCAATGGGGGAATTGACATAAAACATCAGGTGGAAAAGATATGTAAAATTAAATTTTGTAAATAAAGGGTGTGTTTATTGCAAGATTCGCTGATGGATAGTTGTATGCAGTTTGTCTCCGTCGGCTTATCTACCATAAGTTGACAGAGTTAACGGATATGATAATCATTTGTTATGCCATTTTATTTTACGTGATTTCACGTGATTTCACGAACCAGGGAGGGGATATGACCATTAGTCGTGGACGTTCATTCTTATTGACAGTATTTACCTGTTTCTTATTTTTGGTAATTGCCGTCTGGCCGGATCTTGTATCGGCAAACATTTCAGTAGCCCCTTCATCTCATAATTATGGTCCTGTTTTCGCTAATTTATCCACATCTCGGCAGATCTTTACCATATCAAACATTTCTGCATCTTCGGTTTCTGTAACTTCCATATCAGTCACCGGCAGTGAGGCCACACAGTTTTCGGTGGCGCCTCTAAGCTGCTCGAATCTAACCCCAACCTTGAGTGCTGGCAGCAACTGTACGGTAGTGGCTTTGTTTTCACCTACACATGCCGGTACGATGAACTCTTCATTGGATGTACGTTTCGATCCGGGCAATAATCTGCAAAGCTCATCTCTTGATGGAACTGGTGTCATGCAGAATTATGCCTTGAGTCTTTCGGTTCTCGGTGACGGATCTGGTACGGTCAGTTCATCGCCTGGCACTGACATCTCCTGTAGTTCCGGTACCTGTACTGCTGTCTATGCCAGTGGCACAACTCTTACGCTTACACCTTCAGCGGCTTCAGGTTCGCTACTTGCCGGCTGGAGCGGCTGCGACAGCGTCATCAACTCGGTTTGCTCTGTTACCTTAAAGGGCGCAAAAAATGTATCGGCATCTTTTGTCAGGGACATATCATTGTTTAATTACTTCTGGACAGCTGCCGGACCAAACGGCGGAAATATTACCAGCCTTGCCATATCGCCGAATTTTACAAATGACAATACGGTCTTTGCCGGTACTGCAGGGGGAGTTTTCCGCTCCACGAACTACGGAACCACTTGGAGTGCCGTAAATTCAGGCCTTGGATCGCTCAAGGTGCTGGCTCTGGCTCTTTCACCTGCGTATAACAATGACAGAACGCTCCTTGCGGTCACTTCTGCCGGGCTTTTCAAGAGTACCAACAACGGCTCAGACTGGTCGAAGGTCGGAACTGGTCTCGACGGAGTGGAGCTGACCAGCGTGGTCTTTTCTCCTGGGTATGCGACCGATCAAACCATTTTTACCGGTTCAACCAACGGTGTTTTTGGTTCATCTGATGCCGGGGCAACATGGATAAGTCTCTCAGCCGGGCTTACCAACAGGAACATTCATGCCCTAGCGATATCACCAAATTATGCAACCAGCAACATGATGCTTGCAGCAACTGCCAGTGGACTATTTATCTCATCTGACTGGGGAAATAACTGGTCCGCTTTCGGATTAGAGATGAAAAACGTTTTATCCCTTGCGTTCTCTCCAAATTTTAGTTCTGACTACACAATATTTGCCGGCACTGTGTCTGGTGAAATATTCCGTTTTTTTATTGATTATTATTGGGTTAATGTTGCCCCGCTGCAGAGTACCCAGCCAGTTCAATCCATTGCAGTTTCGCCTGGGTATACAACTGACCATACAGTTTATGTCGGAACCGGTTACGGCATATATCGCTCCTTTGATTATGGCAACGGTAATAGTTGGACTTTTTCGGCAGCAGTGAATACCGGGAATCATTCCATTTCCGCGGTAGCGCTGTCTCCCGCTTTTCCTGTTGATCAGATCCTTTTTGCCGGAAGCCAGGGTAACGGGGTGATAGTATCAAATGACAGAGGGGCCCTTTGGTCGGCCAGTAATGCCGGTCTTTCAGCGACCCAGATCACTTCTATCGCCTATTCTCCGGCTTATTCTTCTGATAAGACCGCCTTCGCAACTGCATCTGGCGGCATCTATCGCACTTCCAACAGGGGCTTGAACTGGAGTAATTTAGTTGACGGGATTGAAGCGGTAGATTTCAAAGCAGTTGCGGTGTCACCGGCCTTTGCCGCGGATAACAACGTTTTTGCCGGAAGTAACGGAGGGGCATATCGTAGCACAAATGGCGGGGTCAACTGGGCATTGGTTAAATCAGGAGTATCGATCAATTCTTTGGCTTTGTCCCCTTACTTTGCCACAGACAGAACCGTTTACATCGCCTCACCCTCAGCTGCTGTCTATCGCTCTGTCGATGCAGGGGCTACCTGGGAGTTGTTAAACTCCGGGCTTGAAGGCAGGACGGTTAATGATATTTCATTATCTGCAGATGGTCTCTTTGCGGCTACTGATGCAGGGGTATTTCTGCTCAATGGGGCTTCGTGGCAACCTGTGAGTCCTGGTAAAGTTACCGGAGGTGCGAGTACAATCCATACCGTGGCTGTTTCTCCTTCATATGGTGACGACAGGACTGTATACGCAGGCACTCACGGTAACGGGGTCATCTTCAGTCATGATGGTGGGGCCACATGGAATTCTGCAAACAATGGCCTTGATAATCTTGATGTACAGGCAATCGCCTTTACACCTGCATTCAGCGCAAACCGCACGATATTTGCTGCAACAACAGGTGGCGGAATTTTTCGGTCGACCTCCGCCGGGGCGCAATGGTTTTCATTCAACAACGGCCTTGTAACTCATGACATTTCGGCATTGGCCGTATCTCCTTCTTATTCCAGCGATTCCCAGGCTCTTGCAGGAACCAATGGGTCTGGAGTTGCACGCCTTGTCATTGCTCAACCTGAGATTTCGCTGTCACCGGCATCACTGGATTTCGGTAACGTGGCAATTTCGGGGACTTCTGGTTCAAGGACCATCAACATCATCAACTCCGGGATTATTGATCTGAAGGTATCTGGCATCGTTATCGAGGGCGCAGATAAGGACCATTTCAACTATTCACTTGGCACTTGCCCGTCCAACTCCCCATTGCTTGTGACAGGGACAAGTTGCACCATCACGGTTACCTTCAATCCAACCTCAGTCGGCAACAAATCGGCCTCTTTTACCGTATCCTCAGATGCCACGTCAACCCCGGTCCAGGTTGTCACTCTTTCAGCTAAAGCCTACGACCCACCTCCAGTCGGCAGCATTGCTATCAATAATGGTGCTACTGTCACCACTTTGGCTAATGTAACGCTAGGTCTCAGCGCGTTCGATCCGAATAATAATGGGTCTGTTACGGAGATGCATTTCAGTAATGACAGTATGGCATGGAGCAGTTGGGGTCTTTTCTCTGCATCAGCAGACTGGGTCCTTTCTCCTCTTGGGGGCGACGGTCTTAAAACCGTCTATGTGCAATTCAAGGACAATGCAGGTAATATCTCAAATACTTACCAGGCCAGCATTGAACTGAATTCTACCCTGTCGGTCACCACGATAACAGCTATGCCGACTGGGCAATACAACCAGCAGAACGGTTTTTTCGCATTCACGGCTAGCAAACCTTCAACATTTAACTGCAAGATTGACGGCATTCTTGAAACAGCCTGTACGAGTCCATTCAATTTTACCAACCTTGCCGATGCTAGCTATACTTTCCATGTTACTGCCAAAGATTCGGCCGGCAACCAGGGGCCAGCAGCTTCGTATACATGGACTGTTGACACAATGGCACCGGATACAACAATCATCACTAAGCCGAATTCGTTGACAAATTTGACCACTGCCAGCTTTACCTTCACTGCATCCGAAGCAGGTGCGATCTTCCAGTGCAAATTTGACAGTGGTCAATGGGCAACCTGCTCATCACCTTATACCCTTGATGCTGTATCAAACGGTACACATACCTTTGCTGTCCGCTCCATAGACCTGGCCGCCAATACAGATCAGACACCTGCAAGTTTCATCTGGACTGTAGATACTCTCCCACCAGTCAGTGCAATTTCTGGCAAACCCTCTAACCCTACTAACCTGCAGTCGGGAAGCATTACCTTTACAGGAAACGAGACAGTTGCATATTTCGACTGCACATTCGACGGTAACCCGATCATCCCGGCGTGTTCCAGTCCGTTCGATTTCTCCCAGTTGCCGGAAGGTACCCATGTTTTTACCGTTCGTGGAACAGACCTTGCCGGGAATCTTGAATCCTCTGCGATTTCCTACAGCTGGCTCGTCGACATTACCCCCCCGTCTGCTCCGATAATTAGCTCAAAACCGGTAACCCCGACCAATAGCAGTTTTGCCACCTTTCAATTCAGCTCCGAACCGGGCGCCACTTTCAAATGCAAAATAAAGGATACTGATGCTTTAACCACCTGCACCAGTCCTGTCACTTATTCAGGACTATCCGAGGCGTCACATACGTTCACAGTTCAGGCGTCAGATGCCGCCGGCAAC
This sequence comes from Geobacteraceae bacterium, assembly GCA_043725245.1. GTDB lineage: Bacteria > Desulfobacterota > Desulfuromonadia > Geobacterales > DSM-12255 > Geoanaerobacter. The sequence goes on from JAYSLX010000232.1 coordinate 5,274, forward strand.
ATCAGTTCAACCTCATACAGCTGGACAATCGATATCACTCCGCCAAATGTCCAGATCACCGCCCAGCCGCCGAATCCTTCAGATTCAATCTTTGCAACCTTCGAATTCACCTCGAACGAGCAAGGCAGTATCTTTCTTTACAGCCTTAATGGCGGCGCCTGGGTTAATTGCAACTCACCCCTGACACTCAGTGGGCTTGCCAACAGGGAGCATACTTTACAGGTGAAGGCAATGGACCAGGCAGGAAATATCTCGACCATAGCTGCTGGTTACAGCTGGACTGTCAATGTGCCGCCCGTTACTCAGGCGGTAAAACTTGCAGTACCCGCACAGCCGGATAATTACTACAGCAGTATCAGCGCTTCTCTTGACGCATTCCAGACCTTTTCGCAGGTACAGGGGACAGCAATGCTGCAGAATGTCAATTTAGTTGAGGATGTGAATCTGAACAGCTGCGGGAAAATCGTTTCTATTGTTGGAGGATACAATTCAAACTTCACTTCAAGAACCGGTCAGACCTATATTTACGGGTCATTGACCATCAGTTGCGGAACAATGATCGTCGACGGGCTTGCGATCATGTAATTGACAGGCAAATAGCAGACGACAAAGGCCGTTCCATTTGGAGCGGCCTTTGTCATCGTAATAGAAGGCGCGAAACTGTCAGCAGACAGCCCTGATCGAACCCTCGATACCGTCCATAAGAAACGTCAGCTCTTCCAACGGAATAACCAGCGGTGGGAAGATAACGATGACGTTACCGAGCGGTCTCAGGAAGAGGCCGTGGCTCTTTGCTTCCATACAGACCTTTACTCCGACGCGTTCCTCCCATGCATAGGGTTCGCTCGTAGCTCTGTCGCGCACAAGTTCAATCCCGCCGATCATCCCTGACTGGCGAACATTTCCCACGTGTTCAAGTTCGAGCATCGCTTGAAGTCTCTTGGCAAGATAGTCGATTTTAGTCGGCAAAGAGTCCAGCAGCCGGCTACTCTCGAACAGCTCCAGGCTCGCTAGGGCTGCTGCGCAGCAGAGAGGGTTGCCGGTAAAGGTGTGGCCGTGGAAAAATGTCTTAAGCTCCTGGTATTCGCCGAGAAAGGCATTATAAACCTCCTGAGTCGCCATGGTTGCTGCCAACGGCAGACATCCGCCGGAGATACCTTTTGAAAGCGCCATGATGTCCGGTGTCACCCCCTCCTGCTGGCAGGCAAACATGGTTCCGGTTCTGCCGAAGCCGACCGCCACCTCGTCGGCGATCATAAGGACTCCGTAAGAGTCGCAAAGTTCGCGCACCCTTTTTAGAAAACCAGGCGGCTGGACGATCATACCGCCGGCACCTTGAACCATAGGCTCTATTACCAGGCCGGCAAGTTCATCTGCATGTGCGGCCATGAGCTTTTCCAGTCCTTGCAGGCACTCCCGGTTGCAGCGGCTCTGGTCTCGCTCAGAGCAAAGTTCGCAGCGGTAGCAGTATGGGGAAGGGGCCTGGATGGTCTTGAAGAGGAGCGGCCTGAAGACCTCGTGGAAGATATCAATTCCGCCTACGCTCACCGCCCCAAGTGTGTCACCGTGATAGGCATTTTTGAAAGATATGAACCGCTTTTTGCCTGGCCTCCCTTTTTGCTGCCAGTACTGGAAGGCCATCTTCAGAGCGATCTCCACAGCAGTGGAGCCGTTGTCCGAATAAAAGACCTTGGTGAGTCCTTCCGGGGCGATCTCCACCAGCCGCTTGGCAAGCAGCGCGGCACGGTCATTGGTAAGCCCCAGAAGTGTAGAGTGTTCTATACGCTCCAGCTGTGCTTTTATTGCCTCGTTTATTTCCGGAACAGCATGGCCATGGACATTGGTCCAGATCGAGCCAACCCCGTCCAGATAGCGGTTTCCGTCACTGTCAATAAGCCAGCACCCTTCGCCCCGGACAATAACCACAGGATCGGATGACTCCCACTCGCTCATCTGGGTGAAGGGGTGCCAGATGTATTTCCTGTCGAACTCTTGCAGAGTTTTCGTGTCAGTTGTTTCAGTCAAGGCCAAGCTCCTTGAGCAGGAAAGGGGTGAGCAGATGTGCTGCAACCCTCTCTGTCAGGACTTCTACAAGGATATGGAGGTCCGGCTCATCGATATTCGGGAATATGCCGAGAATTGGTGCACCGGCCAGTGAGCCGAGAAGGTGCGGGGCGTAGGCTTCTACATCGTCCGGCTCTGCCGGGTAGCTGTTTATGATCACTCCGGAGACAGTAATCCCCATCTGCTTTGCCGCAAAGGTGGTCAAGAGGGTATGATTTATGGTCCCGAGGTTGGGTCGGGTCACCACCAGGGCAGGGAGATTCAGAGCGATTATCAGGTCGGCGATCAGCATACCGCCAGCCAGCGGGACCATCAGCCCACCTGAACCCTCAACGATCACGAAATCGTGGTGTTCTGCGAGCCTTTGATATGATTCCCTTATTCGGCCAAAGTCGATTCTGATTCCTTCGCGCGAAGCTGCCTGTGAAGGAGCCAGAGGCGCACGGAGAAGGTAGGGGGCATTGTCCTGTTCGACGGAAGTGAGACCTGCTCCCCATGCCAGCAGCTCAGCATCGTCGGAAACCAGTCTGCCGTCCATTTCGGAGCACCCGCTGGTAACAGGTTTCATGACACCGACATTAACCCCGCGTACACTGAGCAAGCGGGCCAAGACCGCAGCTGCAACGGTCTTACCAACGCCGGTGTCTGTGCCGGTGATAAAGATCCCTTTAGCTGACATGACACTCTTCCATTTCCAACTTCAGATCCTTCAGCATCTGCCAGTCATGTTTCGGCTGCCGACCTGCGGTGGTAAGGTAGTTTCCGACCATGGTACCACTGGCGCCGGCAAAGAATATCCATGATTGCAGGTCGCGAAGGTTATGTTCCCGGCCACCGCAGACAGGAATCTGCCGGTCGGGAAGGATCAGGCGAAAGAGGGCGATTGCTTTCAGGCACTCCATCGGCGATATATACGAAGCACCTTCGAGCCTGGTCCCCTTGATAGGGTTGAGGAAGTTGAGAGGCACAGAATCCACTCCCAGTCCCTGAAGGGTGAATGCCAGTTCGATGCGCTGGGGAACACTCTCGCCGAGTCCCAGTATGCCGCCGCAGCAGACCTTGAGCCCCGCCTCCTTGGCAACCCTCACCGTAGCAATGTCCTCGTCATAGGAGTGAGACGAGCAGACCTGAGGGAAGAAGCTGCGTGCGGTTTCCAGATTGTGGTGGTAGGTCCCTGCACCTGCCTCCTTGAGACTTCGTGCAGTAGGCAGGTCGATGATCCCTAGGGAGCAGGCAGGGGTGATGCAAGTCTCGCTGCTGATGCGGCGGAGAGCGCGAAGAATCTGCTCCAGCTCTTCGCCCGCTTTTATGCCGGTGCCGCTGGTGATGATTCCAAAGCAGCGCGAATCTTCACTTGCAGCATTATGGGCAGCGGAAACCAGACTTTCTTCGTCCACCAGGGGGAAGACCGGCGCATTGGTTGTGTGGTGGGCAGACTGGGCGCAGAAAGAGCAGTTTTCCGGGCACCGTCCTGATTTTGCGTTGATGATGGAGCAGAGATGGACAGTCGTACCAATGAAGTGGTCCCTGACGCGGGAGGCAGCCAGGAAAAGCTCAAAGAGGTCAGTCCCCTGCCGCTCTGCCAGCTCAAGAGCCTCTGCCTGGGTGATTCTGCCACCGTTAATGATCTTTTGGGTTATTTCTGAAAGGTCGTCTCGCATGGCTGTTCATCTAACACGGCACGGTTTTTCTTGTCAACCTGTTTTATAAAACTGGTTTACCAGTTGCAAGATGAGTATTTATATCCGATTCTTCCCGTGCCATTATCCAATGGGTCAGGTATTTGACGAAATATATTAATTCAGAGCCGAGAGGAGTAATTGATGACAGTTTACCGGATTACATGCGGTCTCAACAGGCAGGGTATCTGTTTCTATACTCACACGGCGTTGCATTAAACTGAAAAAAACGCTTGCTTTTTACAGTTGCCGATGCTAAATGTTACGCACAATTCACGTTCACTACTAAAAAGTGAGCTCTCCAGCTCGCTTTTTTTTTGGTTAAAATATGTCACAGATAACAGTTGTAGACAAAGTAACAGCGCTGGCCAAGCCGCTCTTCACAACACTTGGAATTGAACTGGTTGAGGTTGAATACAAGCGTGTTGGCCGTTCAATGGTCCTGCGCCTCTTTATTGATAAGCCTGGTGGCATCAACCTCGACGACTGCGCTGATGTGAGTCGTGAAATATCACTGCTCTTGGACATTGAAGACTTCATCAGCGAGGCCTACACCATGGAGGTCTCTTCTCCAGGTCTCGACCGGCCGATCAAAAGTGATGAGGATTACGTTCGCTATACCGGACGCTTGGTTAAGGTAAGGACCTTCGAGCTTCTTCCTGACGCTGAGGGTAATAAGCGCAAGACCTTTCTGGGAACCCTGCTTGGCCTGGAAGATGATCTGGTTCGGCTCCAGCTTAAGGAAGGACAGCTGGCCGAGATTCCTCTGGACAAGATCGCAAAAACCAACCTCGAATTTGAGTTTTGATAGTAATGTATTATCCGGCGCATTTTTTACTATTGCCAAGGAGATAACGACGTGGAAACGAATTTTAACCTGAAACACACCATCGATCAGATCGTGAAAGAGAAGGCGATCGATAGAGGGGTTATAGTAGAGGCTCTTGAACAGGCTGTGCTTACCGCTGCCAACAAGAAATACCGTAATACTCGGGATCTTGAAGCTCACTTCAACCACGAGCTGGGCGAAGTTGAACTTTTCGAGTTTGTGACGGTCGTGGAAGAGGTGCAGGACTCATACAAGGAAATTACCTTGGATGAGGCTCGTGAGGAGGACCCTGAAGTGGAGTTTGGCGACTCCATCGGGATGAAGCTTCCTTCCAGCGAATTTTCCCGCATTGCAGCACAGACTGCTAAACAGGTAATTATCCAGAAGGTACGCGAGGCTGAGCGTGAAACCATCTTTAATGAGTTCAAGGACCGTGTAGGCGAGGTAATAAACGGTCTGGTGCGTCGATACGAAAAAGGTGATCTCGTTATTGACCTTGGGCGTGCTGAGGCTGTTCTCTCCAATAAGGAGCTTGCCCCGCGAGAGGTCTATCGTCAGGGGGATCGGGTAAGAGCGCTTATCACCGATATTCGGATGACAACCAAAGGTCCGCAGATCATTCTTTCCCGCACTCATCCCGGCATGCTTGTCAAGCTGTTCGAAGCAGAGGTTCCTGAGATTGCCGAGGGGATAGTTGAAATAATGGGTGTGGTGCGTGAACCGGGAAGTCGTGCTAAGATCGCAGTCTACTCGCATGATTCGGATGTTGACCCGGTGGGAGCCTGCGTCGGTATGCGCGGCAGCAGGGTCCAAAATGTTGTCTCGGAACTCCGGGGTGAAAAAATCGATATTATTCCATGGTCTGAGGATATTGCCAGATTTGCCTGCAATGCCTTGTCTCCGGCCCAGGTCACCAAGGTCTTTATTGACGAGGATAGCCGTGCTATGGAGATCATCGTTGCTGATGACCAGCTGTCGTTAGCCATAGGTAAGCGCGGGCAGAATGTTCGCCTTGCCGCAAAGCTGACCGGCTGGAGGATAGACATGAAGAGCGAAACGCGCCAGGCCGAAGGTGAACTGCTTGAATTTGCCTCCTACGACGGATCTAATGCTCCTGTTGAAGATGAGGCTGTCGTTAAGGAAGAGGGGCCGCAGTCTCCTGCTTCCGAGGAAACCTCACCAACCGGTGAGGCAGTCTAGGGAGCATGCTTAAGAGTGCACCACAGCGGAGCTGCCTGGGTTGTCGGCAGGTCAGGGAAAAGAGCGATCTTCTCCGTTTTGTGCTGGCTCCTGATCTGTCACTGATCCCTGATCTTCAGGCTAAACTGCCGGGGCGTGGTGCATATACCTGCATCAAGCGGGGCTGCCTTGAAGATGCTCTTCGCAGGAATCAGTTTTCGCGTTCCTTCAAAGGTCAGGTGCTCTCCGGGTCCCCTGACGTTCTGGTTCAGATGGTTGCTGCGAGGCTTGAGGAACGGATTGCCTCCTATGTGGCGCTGGCGAACAAGGCGGGCAAGCTGGTTTCCGGCAGTGATTCAGTCGAGGAAGCGATCAGAAAACAGAAAGCCGGTCTTGTTATAATTGCCTCCGATGTCTCTGCTGATATTGGACGGAAGGTTATCCGTCTGGCTGCAAGGTATTCTATTCCTTGTTGCTGCGCATTGAGTCGAGACCAATTGGCCGGACTATTAGGCAAAGGGCTGCGAAGTGCTGTTGCGATCGCGCCTGGTGGTTTTGTAGCAGCAGTCACAAGAGAGATAGAACGCTTCAGGAACTTCTCTGAGGAAGGGGCGCACGAATGAGTAAAATCCGCGTGTATGAACTGGCCCATAAACTGGGTATCGATAACAAGGAACTGATGTCCAGGCTTAAGAGTGCTGGAGTAGAGGTCAAGAACCATATGGCAATGATCGATGAGGCGGATGCAAAGAAACTCGAAGCTCCTGCGACCAAGCCGGATGTCACTTCCAGTGATCTGCCCAAGGAAGAGGTCCGGGTAACAAGTACTGTTATCAGGCGTCGGGCCAAGATTGTAGAGCAGTCTATAGCGATTCCAGAGCCACCAGCCCCTGAGCTTTCGTCTGCCATAGCCAAGGAAAAGACGGAGACTGTTGCGCCTCCTCAGATAGAAGAGCCTGAGAAGGAGATGGTTGCGACTCTTGAGGTGCCGGTTAAGACAGTAAATCTTGAACCGGAAACACCTGCAGTTCATGCTCCAATTCCAGAGAATATTGTACCTCCTGTATCCAAGGAGCCGCCGCCTGTACAGAGGGCAACAGCCAACAGGGCAGTCATCCTCGGCCGGGTGGAGATTCCTGGCGTACGAACCAAAGAGGCGCCAACCGATCGCCGCGATTCGCCGCGTCCTTCTACCGGGCGCCCGCAGGAACGTGGTCCGCAGCGACCAGGGAGTCAGCGTCCGGTGTCTCAGCGTCCTGGCGAGAGGCCGGCCCCCGCACGCGATGCAGCTCCTCCTGTTGCGGTACCCGCGCCTTCGGCTGATGATCGAAAGGGTAAGAAACGTGTCGAGATCGCTATCGCTCCCGCACCTCCTGCAGGCGATCGTGGCAAGCCGGGAGCTTCAAAGAAGGGTGTAGATAGGAAAAAGGAGGTCGTTCGCAAGGCCGATCTTGCTGAGAAAAGGGAGCGTGTTTTTGAGCCTGGTCCAAAGTCCGGTAAGGGTAAGAAAAAGCATCAGAAGGAAAGGGTCACTGAGGGCCGAAAGACCGAAATAACCACACCAAAGGCTATTAAGAGGCTCATCCGGATATCCGAGTCGATAACAGTCGGTGAACTGGCGAAGCGTATGGGTGTGAAGGCCAATGACCTGATTCGCGTCCTCATGAAGCAGGGGATGATGGTTACCATCAATCACCCGCTGGACGTGGATACCGCAACGATTATGGCTAACGAATTCGGTTATGAAATCGAGAATGTTGCCATCGACCTTGAAGAGATCATCGAGACGACACCGGATGCGCCGGAATCACTGGAGAAGCGTCCTCCGGTAGTCACCATCATGGGTCACGTCGACCATGGCAAGACCTCGCTTCTCGATGCCATACGCGAGGCAAACGTCATTGCAGGTGAGGCAGGCGGGATCACCCAGCATATAGGAGCTTACGACGTAGAGCTGAACGGACGAAAGATCACCTTCCTTGACACCCCAGGTCACGAGGCGTTTACTGCAATGCGAGCACGCGGCGCCAAGGTTACTGATATCGTCATTCTGGTGGTGGCCGCTGATGACGGGGTCATGCCCCAGACCCGTGAGGCTATCAACCATTCAAAGGCAGCCGGCGTTCCTATCATCGTTGCCATCAACAAGATCGACAAGCCTGATTCCAAGCCTGACCGAGTCAAGCAGGAACTTACTGAGTTTGGTCTCCAGTCATCAGATTGGGGGGGCGACACGACCATAGTAGAGGTTTCCGCCAAAAAACGGCTCAACCTAGAGGAATTGTTGGAGATGGTCCTTCTGCAGGCAGACCTCATGGATCTCAAGGCTAACCCGAACAAACCGGCCAAGGGAACCATCGTAGAAGCCAAGCTGGACAAGGGGCGCGGTCCGGTTGCCACTGTACTTGTTCAGGAGGGGACTCTGAAGATAGGCGACTACTTTGTGGTAGGAGTCCATTCGGGTCGTGTCCGTGCAATGCAAAATGACCGTGCAGAGAAGGTTATAGAAGCTGGGCCATCAATCCCCGTAGAAGTGATTGGCCTTCCAGGTGTCCCTGATGCAGGTGACGTGTTCGTTGCCATGAAGGACGAGAAGCAAGCCAAAGAGATTGCTACACTTCGCCAGATCAAGCAGCGCGAGGTGGAAATGGCAAAGCACAGCAAGCTCTCCCTGGAGGATCTCTACAAGAAGATTCAGAGTGGTGAAGTCAAGGATCTAAACGTCATCGTCAAAGGTGATGTACAAGGTTCAGTTGAGGCTGTCAGTGAAACGCTACGCAAGCTCTCGACCGCCGCGGTGCGTCTCAATGTCATCCATTCTGGTGTCGGTGCGGTTACAGAGACTGATGTCAACCTGGCAACCGCCTCCAACGCCATCATCATCGGTTTCAGCGTTCGTCCCGAGGTCAAGGCTCAGGCCATGGCCGAGAAGGAGGGGGTCGATATCCGCCTCTATAACGTGATTTACGATGCTGTAGAGGATGTCAAAAAGGCGATGGAAGGTCTCCTTGAGCCGACTCTTCGCGAGAAGTATCTTGGGAGAGCCGAGATACGAGAAGTCTTCTCTGTTCCCAAGATAGGCAACGTTGCAGGCTCATACGTACAGGACGGCAAGTTTGTTCGCAATGCCCAAGTACGATTGCTGCGCGACAATGTTGTCGTCTACACAGGAAAGATGTCATCGCTTCGCCGATTCAAAGACGACGTGAAGGATGTGTCGAACGGCTACGAGTGTGGGATTGGACTGGAGAATTACAACGATATTAAAGTCGGTGATATTATAGAAGCGTTTGAGATGGAAAAAGTGGCTGGAATACTGTAGGAAACGGCTTTTTACCGCACTGGCTACTTAAGTTTCGGAACTGCTTGTGCGGCGTAGCGCTACTTCGCCTCCGCGCAATTCCTTGACAGCCTTGCCGGAAAGAAAATAGCGTCGTTTCCAGGAATATCATTATATGTTCAAACGGTCTGATAAAGTAGGCGAAGCAGTTCACGTGCTTGTAACTGAACTTCTGGTGAAAGGGCTGAAGGATCCACGCATCGGGTTCGTAACCATTACTGGAGTGAAGGTTACCGACGACATGCATCTGGCAACGGTATTCTTTACCGTAATGGGTGACGACGACGCAAAGAAGGGTACTGAGGCTGGCCTTAACAGCGCCCGGGGCTTTATCCGCAAGGAGATGGGAAAGAAGTTCCGCATGCGTTTTGTCCCGGAGGTCATCTTCAAATACGATCACACTATGGACAATGGGAACCGGATCGACGAACTCCTTCGCGAGATTAAGGCCAATGAGCACCACGACGATACAGAAGATCAATGAGGCTATAGGGAAGGCAGACACCTTCCTCATAACGACCCATGAAAGCCCGGATGGAGACGCAGTAGGCTCCTCTCTGGCACTTGCCTGTTATCTCAGATCGATAGGCAAGGATGTTGATGTATATATCTGCGACCAGGTCCCCGATCTCTACTCTTTCCTTCCTCTTGCTGACAAGGTTCTTCAGAACATCCCGCAGCGTAAGTATGACATCTGTTTTGTGCTGGACGTAGGTGAATTCCGTCGCGCAGGGAAGGCTGTCGGAGAGTCTACGACTATCGATGCCTTCATTAATATCGATCACCATCTCTCCTGTGAGAATTTTGGTCTCCTCAATCTTATCGACTCAACGGCATCCGCAACTGGCGCCCTTATCTACAGGATCATCAAGTCTGCCGGAAGTGCCGTCTCACGGGACATTGCTCTCTGCATTTATACTGCGATTATTACCGATACCGGTTCGTTCCGCTACTCCAACTCCAATCCCGAAGCTTTTGCCATTGCCTCTGAGATGATAGCATCTGGGGTAAACGCCTGGGATATCTCTGAAAAACTCTATGAAAGCCAACCCCGTCAGAGGTTGGAACTCCTCGCTCAGGTACTTCCTACGATGCTGCTCTCGCCACGAGGAGACGTAGCATCTATTACCGTAACCCTTGACATGTATTCTAGGACCGGCGCCGGGCCTGAACTGACCGATGGCTTCATCAACTACCCACGTTCCATCCGCGGTGTCGAGGTGGCTATCCTCTTCCGAGAGCTGAAACCGAACTCCTGGAAGGTCGGTTTCCGTTCAAAAGGCAAGGTTGATGTTGCCCATCTGTCTGCTGCTTTTGGAGGCGGAGGACATCATAATGCGGCTGGGTGTAATCTCGACGGTGAGCTGAATGAAGTGAAGAACCTCGTATTTGCGCATCTGGAAAAGGTCCTGTGACGCTTAACGGCTTTTTGGTGGTAAACAAGCAAGCCGGGATGACCTCTCACTCTGTGGTGAGTCGGGTCCGTCGTCTGACAGGGGAGAAGAAGGCCGGCCATACCGGCACCCTCGATCCCTTTGCCACAGGAGTCCTGCCCGTGGCCCTTGGTGAGGCGACTAAGGCTATCCAGTTTCTTGATGAATCGGAAAAAGAGTATTGCGCTGTCATGCGTCTCGGTCAGTCAACTGACACCCAGGACTGCACCGGTCGCATTACCTTAGAGCGTGACTGGCACCATGTCACTCCTGAACTCCTCGCAGGCATTGCAAAGGAGTTCACCGGCAATCTTCTACAGACACCTCCGATGTTTTCAGCTATCAAGCAGAACGGAGTCCCACTCTACAAACTTGCCAGGAAGGGGAGTGAAGTCGAGAGGGCTGCACGTGAAATCTGCATTTATTCCTTAATTATCGATAAGATCGATTTCCCCGAGGTGGCCTTTATTGTTCGCTCATCTCGCGGTACCTATGTCCGGACCTTGGCCCACGACATGGGTGAGCGCCTCGGATGCGGCGCCCACCTGACGTCCCTCTGCCGAACTAAAAGTGGGCCATTCACTTTGATCAAGTCATCCACCCTTGACGAACTTGCTGAACTCCTGACCCAACAGAAAATCCATGATCTGCTCCTTACGCCGCAACATGTCCTCTCGCATCTGAGAGAGCAGGAACTGAACGAGACAGCTGCCAGGCGGGTTGCTTACGGTTCGATTCCATTTCGTGAAGAGGTGGTCACTGGTGAATGGGCCGTTCCGGGTGAGAGGGTCATGCTGGTACGGAACGGTCAGTTGCTGGCGGTTGCTGAAGGGGCCAGTTGTAATGGGGTTGAAACCCTACGTTTGCTCAGGGTTTTCGGGTAGCTTTTCCTTTACTTCAACCAGTTGGTGTGGTATTAAACACAGTTACTGCAGTCGTTTGCATTTATAGATCAATCAATGAAAGGAGGTGTACGCATGCTCGTAACTGAAAAAAAGCAGGAGATTATCAGCCGCCACAAGCGTCATGACAGCGATACCGGTTCTCCCGAGGTTCAGGTTGCCATCCTGACCGAGCGGATCACGTACCTGACCGAGCACTTCAAGATCCACAAGAAGGACCATCACAGTCGCCGGGGTCTGCTGAAGATCGTCGGTCAGCGCCGGAGGCTGCTCGACTATATCAAGTCCCGTGATGTTGATCGTTACAAG
>JAYSLX010000233.1:0-14245 GCA_043725245.1 Geobacteraceae bacterium
CTCTTTTCGACCTTGAAGGCCGGCCCGATCTGATAGAGGCATTGGCTGAAATCGGTATCGAGGCTGACGGTGAGTTGCTGGTGAAACGGGTGGTTGCGAAAAATGGCAAGAACCGTGTCTTTATCGGCGGCAGCCTCTCCACCGCCGCTCTGCTGGGGGAGGTTTCGCGGCGTCTTATCAACATCTACGGCCAGCATGAGTCCCAGACCCTTCTGAAACCTGAAAATCACCTGCTGCTGCTGGATGGTTTCGCAGGCTGCAGCACTCTGCGGCAGGAGTTTTCAGCGCTTCATGCCGAATACCGCAGTACAGAGGCAGAGCTTCAGTCATTGGAAGAGGGGGAGCGTGACCGGGAGCGGCGGATCGATCTTCTCTCCTTTCAGGCAGATGAGATAGCAATGGCAGATCTCAAAACGGACGAGGAAGAGGAGATGGAGGGGGAACGCCGGATACTGACCCATGCCGAGAAGCTCTTAAGTGCCACGCAGGGCGCCTATGAAACCCTCTATGACGGCGAGGGCGCGCTTTTGGGCCAGTTACGCCGAGCAGTCGGCGGCATTGCCGATGTGCAGCAGTTCGATCCTACCCTGGCACCGGTGCGTGAGACGCTTGATGATGTCTATGCGCGCCTGGAGGATGCCTCGCTTGCCCTTCGGGATTACGCTGCCCGGATAGAGTCTGACCCTCAGCGGCTGGCACAGTTGGATGACCGGCTCGACCTCATCGGACGACTCAAGAGGAAATACGGCGCAACCGTAGCAGATGTCATGGCTCATCTTGAGACGGTTGAGCGGGAACTCGGCATCCTTCGCAATGTTGTTGAAGCGCGTGGCGATCTTCAGGAACGTCTTTCGAAAATCTCAGTACGGATGGCAGCACATGGTGCGAGGCTCTCAGAGGTCAGGATTTCATCGGGGGCCATGCTTGCACAGGCCATGGAGCGGGAACTGGCTGATCTGTCCATGCCTCATGCGGTTTTTGCCGTTGCCTGTGAAAAGCTTGTCGAGCCACGACCGACAGGGCTGGAGCGGGTTGAGTTCCTTTTCTCTCCCAACCCTGGAGAGCCGGCGCGACCGCTGGCACGTGTTGCTTCGGGTGGCGAGCTCTCACGCCTCATGCTGGCCCTCAAGCAGCTCCACCCGGAGAGCGACGTTCCTACGCTGGTATTCGATGAGGTCGATACCGGCATCGGCGGTGCCACCTCAGCCATGGTCGGCCGCAAGTTGAGCAAGGTGGCGGGCAGGCAGCAGGTCCTCTGCATCACCCATCTCCCCCAGGTTACCGCTTTTGCAGATCGTCATTATCGAGTGGAAAAACGCCAGGAGAATGGACGGACCCAGACTCTGGTAAGCTATCTGAGTGAAGATGGCAGGGTTGATGAGGTGGCGCGTATGCTGGGTGGGGTCAAGATCACCGATACGACCAGGGAACACGCACGGGAACTGATACAGGAGGCGAGGCACCATGCTCCGTAAGGCAGAGATACGAGACGTAAAACCGATCCAGAAGCTCCTTTCCTACTACGCCGGCAAGGGGGACATGCTCTCCCGTTCCTTGTCGGAGCTGTACGAGGCACTGCGTGATTTTTACGTGGTGGAGGAGGACGGTGAGCTGCTGGGCATTGCGGCGCTGCATATCGTCTGGGAGGACCTTGCAGAGGTCAGATCGGTGGCTGTGGCCGAAGATGTGGGCAGAAAGGGGGTCGGCACCCAGGTGGTGCAGGCCTGTATTGACGAGGCAAGGGTCATTGGCCTGAAGCGGGTTTTCTGTCTTACCTACAAGCCGGATTTTTTCAGTAAATTTGGTTTCACGATCGTGGACAAGTCACAGCTACCCCACAAGGTCTGGGGTGACTGCATGAAGTGCGTGAAGTTTCCGGACTGCGATGAAATTGCGATGATACTGGATCTGTAGCGTTTTCGCCAATGGGCCATCTGCTTGTGTTGTGTTCGTCGCTGTGTACTGCCTTCACATCCCTATGCATTCGACGGGCTGCCTCACGAATGGTCATAGCCCCAGCGCCAGTCATGACCTTCAGTAAATCCCATCGCTTGCCAGAAATCACTTTGAACAATAGCTCTGGCGACTCGAAGCTGATGAGTCACTACTTAAAGCCAGTATTTTTGCTATCTCTTCCGAAGAATAAACCGATATTCCGGATTTCTTAAAATCCTTCTGATTGCGGGTAACGATAACTTCAGCTCCGACATGACAAGCTGCTTCATGGATCACCGCATCTTCGAAATCGCTAAAATCGGCGACAAGTGCTGATTCGAGAACAGGTCTGTTAACAGGAGCCACCTCAAAGAGGCTTAGCACGGTGTTCTCGCTGTTGGTTTATCTTGTTTTGTCAATTTTGTAGGTTTGACAGTATTATTCCTTCCGTGGGAGGAATATTTCAGAAGATTTGACAAATGCCTTGACCTGTAACCTCAATGCAGTTCCAGCAGATTTTCATCAATCCCCTTCAACATTTCGTACCAGAATTCCTTCGCCCCCTCCACCTTGTCCCGGTTAAACTTTTCAACCCATGCGACAAGATCGGGATTCGGATCTTTATCAACATCCCGCTTTCTTTTCAGAAAGGTATGCACAAAATCAATATTTCGTTCCGACTCCCAGAAAACCGGGCAGTTTCGACTGTTAAGGCGACTTGCCAGGACATTGACTGAATGCAGAAACTGGTCTTTTCGGTTATAAAGAGCCCCCATGACATCGGGTAGCAACTCCTCGGCCCAACCTCTGTGAAAGCGGCAAATTCCGAGATTGTCTAAAATCAGCTCCTTCTTCAATCGTTCTGCACATTTTCTTCCAAGCTCTCTCGGCGTTAAAAAATCATTGCTGTAGACCATGTAGTATTTTCCCATTATGGTCATTGGAGATAATGCGCCTGCAACCCAATACTGGTTGGGAACCATCCAGCCACGCCGACTGAAGGCGATGTAGACAAGGGATTCGTTAAGCGGTTTGTTCCTGCCGACTGAATTAGTGCGGCTCCATTTCCGCACACCTTCCCTGAAATCCAAGATACCTCGCCTTTTGAGGATCGAATCTATCAGCTCACAACCAAGTTCCGCGTTATGCATCGAATCTGCTACAATATCAAAATTCTCGACATCCCACTTCGGAAGACGGGTAACACCAAGTTCCTCCATCGAGAGAGTTCCTTCCAAAAGCAGTTCCATCAGCCAGGCCAGAACTCCGCCGCCGGAAATGGCGTCGAAACCCATTGCATCACAATGGTGATTCAGTTTTTCGGCTGCGCGCTGGTCAAAAATGCCGCAGAGTGGCCCCATTGTCTGATACGGCTCGTAATCCTTTTTGAATTCGCCGTTCATCTTCTTGCATACAGCTACGCACGGTTCACCACAGTTGGCCTGCTGTTTTGCCGCAATGGTTTCTTCATTGAACTGTTTGAGATAATGTTCAAGGATGAACCGTTTATGGAGTGACAGCCGTTCCTCTTCGGACTGGAATACCGTTCGATAGTTGAAGGCCATGATTCTGCCCCCCATTGTCGCGTAATTGACACCAAAAGTACCGCCAGTGCCGATCTTTTCGTCATAACGGTATTTGCTGGTCGTCTCCAGATCCTTGTGCATCAGGCGGAGGTTGTACTTGTTCTGGAACCATTCGTCGGCAACCTTATTGTCCCTGAAATCCTCATCTATATAAGTTCCTCCGTATATGACCGCTACAATACCATGACTCTGAACCATTGCGCTTCCCAGCCCCCCACGGCCTGCCCAGGTGTCCACGTTAGATATCTTCCTCTTCACAATCGGGACTGACATGATTCCGCCGATATCCGTATGCAGGGATGCAGGGCCAGTAACCAGGATACGAGGGTCGTTTTCGTAACGGCCCCCAAACATCTCGTAAACATAATCCGTAAGCGAGTAAACACCTTTTCTGCCACTCTCCCAGACCGACTCCAGATGTATCGGGACGACCTCAACTTCTATCTCCTCACCGTGGTTTCTGTTGAGGTAAAGGACAGACGGGACTGGCGTTTTTCCGACAAGGCTCAGCATATTGATGCCCAGATTGTTAAATACCAGTCCAGCGCCACCCATAGAACTTATGTAATACCCCTGCCAGCAGGGTGAATAAGCTGTCATCACCATTCGATTGGAGCCTGGAAATATAGAGCCGGCAAAGATGCCGACTCCGAAATTCAGAGCGCGGTACTTCTCCACGAGATGGATCCCCAGATCGGCCGGGCCGAAATACCTGTCAAATCCGTATTTTCTGGTTTTATAAAAACCGGTGGAAGGATCTACAAACAATACCCTTTGATGCATATCCATTAAATGCTCCTTACTGAGAAACCGGTTGTAGACAGCTTTTTATTTGTTTTCAACGGGGCCGCCGATGTGCGGCTTGGCAGCACCAGCGGGCTATCTGATTCACTAACCCATATTTATGTTGTAACATTTATCATTGACGCATTATATTCTTGTTGTTACATTAAATCTATGGTCATCGAGTTCGACACCGAGAAAAGAGAAAAGACCCTGTTGGAGCGAGGGCTTGATTTTGCTGATGCTGACAAGGTTTTTGATGGACTTCATTTTATCGCTCGCGATGATCGTATGGACTACGGCGAGGAGCGTTTCATTACCGTCGGGCTATTGGATAGCCGGATGGTTGTGATTGTCTGGACTCCGAGAAACGACGCCCGCCGAATTATTTGCTATGAGGTACGCCAATGACCGCGAAATCAGCCGTTACAAAAAACACCTTGGTTGATCCGGACGATGCTCCGGAATTGACCGATAATTGGTTTGAAAAAGCTGACCTTATGCAAGGCACCAAGCTTGTCCGTCGAGGTCGCCCGGCTGGCCAGACCAAGGCTTCGCAAACCGTCCGTTTTGATCTGGACGTCCTGGTGGCCTTCAAGGCCACGGGCAAAGGATGGCAGACCCGCATGAACGAGGCATTGCGGGAATGGCTGAAGGAACATCCGATGAAACACGTCTGAGACCCTTCAGCGGTCAAGCCAAACTTACTTCTTCGGGCTTGTAATCCCCTTTATGTATTTCAATGATCCGGTTTCATACTTCCGTTTTTTTGCAGACAACCTTCCAAAGCATTGCTGATTTACCGTTACCAGCTTCGTCGATTTCCGTCGCCTCAATCAATCCAAACCCTCCAAATCCTTCCTTGATCGAGTCTTTGTCGTAAAAGTAGAGGTTTACCCCATCCTTTGTCCTATAACGATCCGTACCCAATTTCTCACCAACTCCATATGTACTTGCGTGCTTCGTTACTGCTGTGAAAAACATTATACCGCCGTGTCGGAGTTGACGGTATCCGCCAAACTCTTTGTCACTTTGACCGGTTTTCTTTGTTTCCCGGATTTCGCAGTTTCCATTGCGTGATGACAAATCTTCAGGATTGCCATTGATTCATTCCCCCCATTATTAACCATTTTTTACCTGACGGAGTTTATGGTAATTAATATCGGCTGTCAAAGGACAATGATATGCTTCTCATTCTTTTCACCGAATATGTTGCATATCCAGGCCAGCTGGGGATTGCAGCGGCATGTTTTACCGAATACAAGAAGTGGCTGCGCTATTACCTCGACTTCTGCGACAAGTATCCGGTCCCGGAAGCCAGGTCCGAAAGGGTGCGCCTGTTCATGGAAAAGTTGCAGGACAAGAAGCAGCCTGAGAAACTGAGAGAACGAGCTGCTCATGAAAAGTTTCGCCGGAATTTTGATGCTATAGGTTATATTGTGATTGTTGACGGGTTGAGTATTCAGTAAATAAAGGCTATAGTCTCCCTTTCCGAGTAGACCAAGCGTATCATCTAATTGTAATATGCTGATATAAAAGAGGTGGTTATGGAGTTGCAGCAGCTCATTAATCTTATCGAATCGCTTCTCAAAGGCCGCGCTCTCGACGGCTGGGAGATTATGGCCGGGTCGTCGCGCAATCTTTCCATCGAGGTAAGGGATCAGGCGGTCGACACCTTCCGCTGCTCCGCACCTGTCGGGGTGAGCGTCCGGCTGCTCAAAGGCAAGGGTCTTGGCTTCTCTTACTCAACCAGCTTCGACGAGGACGATCTCAGTCGGATGATCGACAATGCCCTGGTCGGCGCTGTTACACAGACTCAGGACGAGTTCAACGGACTTCCTCTGCCCCAGTCGTATCCGCACATCGACGGTTTACTTGACAACGGGCTAGAGCGTGTATCCGAGGAAGAGAAGATCGGGCGGGCACTTGAGCTGGAGCGGCTGACCATGGCGAGTGACCCGCGCCTGAAGCGCGTGAGAAAAAGCAGCTACGGTGAATCGGATTATTTCGTGGCCATCAGAAACTCCTTCGGGGTTACCGGGAGCTACCGTTGCACATCCGTTTCGTCGAGCATTGCCGTGATTGCCGAGGCTGAAGGCGACTCCCAGATGGGGTGGGACTTCGGTTTCAGCAACCGCTTCGACGGGGTTTCGGTGGCAGAGATTGCCGCTTCCGCTGCCCGCAAGGCAACGGCTCTTCTGGGGGCCAGGAAGATACCAACCATGCGCTGCCCTGCGGTTCTGGACAACCATGTTGCTGGTGAGCTGCTGGGGGTTCTTGCCTCCTCCTTCCTGGCGGAGAATGTACAGAAAGGGAAGTCACTTCTTGCCGGGAAGCTGGGTGCAATGTTACTTGCCCCTCTTCTCCGCATCCGTGACAACGGAACCCTCCCCGGTGGCATGGCCACCTCTCCGTTCGACGGCGAGGGGGTAGCATCCCAGGATACCCTCCTGGTTGATGAAGGGGTTATTCATAGGTTCCTCTATGACAGCTACTGTGCCCGCAAGGATGGCTGTGTCTCCACCGGCAACGCCGCCCGCGGCGGTGTCAGGGGGCTCCCCCATCTGGGGGTGACCAACTTCTTCATCGAAAACGGATTAACCCCTGCCAACGACCTGCTAAGCGGTATCTCACGGGGTGTTTTGCTTACTGATGTAATAGGGATGCACACAGCCAACCCGATCTCCGGCGACTTCTCCGTCGGTGCCAGCGGCTTCCTCATCGAGAACGGCGTTGCAACCATGCCGGTGAAGGAAATTGCCATTGCCGGCAATATCCTCGACATATTCAACCGTATCGAGGCAGTGGGTGACGACCTCCGCTTCTATGGCTCGGTAGGATCCCCAGCCCTTCTGCTCGGGTCGATAGACGTGAGCGGTTCATAAATCTGCATTGTCAGGTGACCCTCTTGCTCGCATGACTGTTCTCTCTTATTAAAATCGAGCAATTGCATCATGAGAAAAATATGTTAAGTTTTACTGATGAGGACAATGATACCTACAGCACATAAATTTGCTGCCATAGTCTCACTTTACATGTTCCTGCTTCTCCTTTGTAGCGTCTCTTCTGCGGCTCCTTTATCAGGAGCCCTGCAGAAGGGACCAGGGGAAAACATCCCCCATACATTAGCCATAATCCCTTTTTACACTCCGGAAAAGATCTGGAATCTCTACTCCCCGTTTATTGAATATCTTACTAAAACAACCGGCGAACCTTGGAAGCTTCAACTCTACAATAATCATGAAGAGGTCATCGACGGCATCTGCAGCGGTCGGATATCGGTGGCGCTTCTGGGCCCGGTGCCGCTGGGCAGGGCCTTGAATCAATGCGCTGCCAAGCCTTTGCTTGTTGCCCTTGGCAATGAGGGAAAAACCTTTTATCATTCAGTCATGCTGACGAATGACGCTTCAGTAACAACGTTGGCCGGGCTTAAAGGGAAAAAGGTCGGCTTCTTCAAAGGCTCATCCGCTGCGCACATCATGCCAGCCATGATGCTGAAGGACGCTGGGCTGAGCATGACCCAAATCGAGCCGGTTTTTCTGGAGAGTCAGGACCGAATCATCTCCGCCCTCTTGTCGGGCGATATCGATGCTGCGGGGGTGAAAGGCTCCCTCTCCCGCAAGTTCGTCAAAACCGGATTGCACGTTCTGGCCACCTCGCAACCTCTCCCTAATTTTGCTCTCTGCACAACGCCGACACTCCCCGCCGGTACCCGTCAGAAACTGCTTGCGGCACTCCTGCGCCTGAAACCCTCGGCAAACGTCCATGATGCGGAAACCATGAGCAGATGGGACGACGAGATCAGGCTTGGCTTTATGACGCCCGACAAGGAGTTTATCCCCTCGGTGCAGAATATTTACCGAATTTACCAGGAAATCCTGCATGAAAATTGACCGGAAGAGTCTCGGCTACAAGATTTCCGTTCCAAGTTTCATGGTCATAGTCGTTGTTTTCAGCATACTTCTTGTTGTAATCAGCAGGGTTTCCTCAATCGCCCAGGATGACTATTCCCGTATTGTTGTCACCCTGTTGAGCGGAGAGGTTTCCAAGACCCTCTCCACTGCGGCATCGGATTTCACCGCAGCCTCACTGCTCAACAATCCCGTTGTTGTCGAAGCAAAGCAGAAAAGCATCAGCGAGTCACTGTCGCTCATATGGTCACGAAACGGCAATGACGGCATTATTGTCGCCGCAGACGGCTCGGTCCTCCTCAGCACCCTGCCCGCAGCCCTGACCCATTCCATAATTCATGACAGTACCCCCGATTACTTCTCGCCACGTGTCAAAACCGGACATTATCACTGCTATACGGAAATCTTTCCTCTGTGGGGTTGGCGGGTAATTACCGTCAACCGGGATTCACTACCCCTCATGGACCACAGTAATATCAGCTTTATGGTGCCGCTCGTGGCAATCGGCTGCATTTTGATGGGGATGGGGATTCTCCTGGTGCTGAGAAAAAACCTTAAACGCCCAATGGCAGAGCTGGTTTCAGCGGTCAGCAAGGGAGAAGAGGTTGCAAAAACCGGGGTCACCGAGTTAGATCTCATCGGCGCTGCGGTGAACTCTGCCTTCCGCCGCCTTCGAGAAAAGAGCTTCGCCCTTGAAAACGAACTGATGGAGCGACGCCAGGTAGAGCAAGCGATGCGCGCCAAGGATGAACACATCCAGCGGCTCCTCAACTTTACGGCTGAAGGCATTTTCGGGATAGACCTGACCGGCGCTTGTACCTTCTGTAATTCCTCCGGCCTGAGCATGCTCGGCTATACGAGCGAAGAGCAGCTCATCGGAAAGAATCTGCATGACCTGATCCACCATTCCCATGACGATGGATCGCCCCAAGCCAGTGATGAATGCAAAGTATGCTCTGCCTTCCGGGAGGGGAAAAAGGTTTATTCTGATGGTGAAAAATTCTATAGGGCTGACGGTGCATCAATCCCGATCGAATACTGGGCGCACTCGATAACCGAGGGTGGCGTCATAACCGGAGCAGTTGTGACATTTATCGATGTCAGCGAGCGACGGAGGTTGGAAGAGCAACTGCTTCATGCCCAGAAAATGGAATCAATCGGTCGACTGGCCGGCGGCGTAGCCCATGACTTCAACAACCTGCTGACGCCAATCATGGGGTACTCCGAATTCCTGAAGATGGATCTCCCGGAAAATAGCCCGGCATTATCCAAGGTCAATAGCATCCTGAAGGCCGCTGAAAAGGCAAGAACCCTGGTACAGCAACTGTTGAGCTTCAGCCGCAAGCAAACCCTTGAGATGAAGATCCTCAACCTTAATCAGGTAATCATCTCCTTCAAGGAAATCCTGCTGCGGACCATACCTGAAAATGTTGAAATCCATTTCAATCTCATGTCGGACAGTCTCAACATCCGGGCGGACGTGCAACAGCTCGAGCAAATCATCATGAACCTGGCGGTCAATGCAACTGACGCCATAGACGGTAACGGCATCATCAACATCGAAACCGCGGTTCTGCAGCTCGATAACGAATATTGTCTGCAACATGAAGGCGTAATGCCGGGTCGCTATGTCATGCTGTCTGTCACCGATAACGGATGCGGCATGACCAAGGAGACCATCGCTAACATTTTCGAGCCTTTTTTCACCACCAAAGGGGTCGGCTCGGGAACCGGCCTGGGCCTTGCCACCGTATATGGGCTTGTCAAGCAACACGGTGGCAACATCTGGGTATACAGCGAACCGGGCAGAGGGTCGACATTCAAGATTTACTTCCCGCTCGTCGGGGAGACCCCTGTTGATGCCCCGGAAGAAAGAAGCAGGCACGTCACTCTCGCCAGGGAACAAGGGACCGTCCTCCTGGTGGAAGACAATGAAATGGCTCGGGACATGCTGCATGAGCTTTTGGAAAAGCACGGTTTTGTTGTTATAGTTGCGGAAGGCCCCAAACAGGCGCTGCAGATGATCAAGGAACAGCAGCTGGAGCTGCTGATTACCGACGTGGTCATGCCTGACATGACAGGGCTCGAACTGCACAAGCTCTTGCTGAAGTCGCATCCTGACCTGAAAGTGCTGTTCATGTCAGGGTACACCAGCAATGTCATAGAACATCACGGCATTTTGAAAGAAGGCATAAACTTCATCCAGAAACCGTTTGCCATACATGATTTTGCCGAACGGGTCAAAACAGTCCTGACGGCGCATCAGACATAGTGAATCAAGGTATCCCCTAGTACGTTGTCAGGCAAATTCCTTCCTGCTAAATTGCTAATTGCTCAAATTACGTTACTATTTATAAGGATTCTAATATCACGTGGAACATGCGCAGCTGTTGCGCGGAAAGGGGTACGTTATGAACAGATTCTGCTTTTTCTTGATGCTCATGATGGTATGTCTCATCGGAGGTACTGTTTCGGCCGAGGAACTCAACACTGGTACTCTCATCGGCAAGGCGATGATAAAAGATGGGCAACCTATGGCAAATGGGGTTGTCTACTTCTTTAACGACGCCTCTGGTCCACCCCCTTCTGATGACAGATACTGGAGGGTTCCGGATGAAATAATAACGATCGATGCAGAGGGAAATTTCACCGCAAAGCTCGTTGAAGGAAAATATTATGTAGGAGCAATAAAGAGGTTAAAGAGCGCTTCTGGTCAGGAGGTAGGCCCTCCCCAGCAAGGAGACCTGTTCTTGCCTAATCGCAGTGAGGATGGGAATCCAAAATCTTTTATCGTCTCATCCGGCAAGACAACTGATATAGGAACTGTAACAGGAGCATATCCTTTCCAGAAGAGATCCTCAAAGATCAAAGACGGGATTACGGCAATTGAAGGTAAAGTAACCGATGCACGTGGAAAGCCGGTTGCAAAAGCCTTGGTATTTGCATTTCCTACCCCGGCGATGGTTGGGAGACCTCTCTTTGTTTCAGACAGGACGGGCAAGGATGGGAAATACGTTCTCAGAGTTAATCAGGGCGGGAATTACTATCTGAAAGTCAGGGATGTGTATGGCGGCGGCGCTCTGAAAGCAGGGGACATATTGGGAAGCTACGGGCAGAAAGAACCGCTCGCCGTGACGGTAAAAACAGGCAGTGCCGTCAAAGGTATCGATATCACGGGGATACGATTTCCGGGGACAGGGCCGAAGAAAAAATGATCACTGATGCAATTAACTGTTAGCATGGATGCCGAAAATTGCGGGGAATGACGTGGTGTATCCCTGCTGACAGCCAGCGGTACCAAGAGAGAGGCACTGAAGAGTATGTTTTCAGTGCCTCTCTCTCTTTTTCCTTAATCGGCGGATGAAAAGAAAGGTGTGCTTGGGTAGGAGGGGCTTTTGAGAAACGGCTCAAGTGGGGCTAAAATGCAACTTTGAGGTGAGAGACGGCTATCTCTGCAGAAACGATTGCCAGAAGGATGGTCTGAGCGATCATGGAGCAGAGGGTAAGCCGTTTTTTCATTTCCAGGATAGCGGAAGAAAGGCTCGGAATGTTTCGCCATCGCGAAAGGACCGCTGCGCCGATCCCGGTAACCGTTCCTATCAGGAGCAGCAGGTACATCAGGTAGCCGATATGCCCGTACTCTTTCTGGAGGATACAGAAAGGGCAGTGGTGGCTCGGAAGTTCATAGATGTAAGGAGAGATCGCCGAAACCAGGGCAAGGAGCGTAACCGGAAACTGAATGCCGGTCAGGACTCCGAACAGTATCCCGCTCGAGTCTGACCGCAGATAGCGGAATCCTGTAGTCACGGTTGCAATCCCGAAGAGGAAATAGGCTGCAAGGGTTGGTAGTGCCGGGAGGGAGGCCATTTCGGCAGCAACGCTTGCCGAACTGCTGCTGAAGAGGCTTCCGCAGCAGGAGGTGATCACATCCGGGGTGAGTCCGGTGAAATAGAGGGTCTGCAGGAGGGTTTCAAGGAGCTGGAGAGGGGCAAGGGCAATCAGCAGAAGGTATTTGGTCTTAATCAGCGGGTAGTCGAATCCATGGTTGTCAGCACGGTTGAGGATCAGCCAGATCCCGACCGGGACAAAGAGCGCCAGCTTTGTGAGGAGCGTAGGATACCCGTACTGATTGACGGTCAGCGAACCTACCGCGCACATGGCACCGACAAAGAGTGAAGAGAGGCTGTCGACGGTATAAATGAAGAGGAAAATCCCCAGTAACTGAAACAGGAGTGCATTGGAGACGAGGGTTGAGACCAGATAGGTGCTCCGTTCGAGGGCGAGTTGTTGTTCGCTCCCGCTTTGCAGATCCCAGAAGTGGAGTATTTTAACGCCGAGCAGCGAGGCATGAAGCAGCATGAAGCAGGAAAGGATCGAGACCATCAGGAGCGCGATGATGCCGGGATGGAGGATCATGGGGCGTTCCGCGCAGGAATTACCATGCCGTCGCGCATTTCGATGACGCGGCCGATCATCGGTGCTTCAAAGACGAGAGGGTCGTGGCTCGCCAGCAGGAGGGTCTTGCCCTGCTCTACCAGTTTTGCCATAAGTCCCATGAATTCCATCGAGAGCTTGCTGTCGAGATGTGCAGTCGGCTCATCGGCAATGATGATGGATGGGTTGTTGATAAGTGCGCGACAGATGGCGATCCGCTGAGCTTCCCCCCCCGAGAGCCACTCCACCCTGGCTGAGGCACGATCCTCAAGGCCGAACTGCTCCAGCAGATGCATCCCCCTTTCCTTCAGCGAGGCGTGGCGCTCTCCGGTAGGGTAGGCGGGGGCCATGACATTATCCAGCGCAGAGAGACCCCTGATAAGGTTGAAGGACTGGAAGATGAAGCCGAAGGTTCTGAGACGGATCACTGCCAGAAATCTTTCAGGAAGGCTCGTTATCTCCCGATCTTCCAGGAACACCCTCCCGGCTGTCGGACGCCCCATGCAGCCGAGGATTGCGAGCAGGGTGGTCTTTCCCGACCCGCTCGGTCCCTTGATAACGGTGGCCCCCCCCCGTCCCACGGTGATGCAGACATCGCGAAGGGCGGTGTACTCGTTCGGCCTCCCCTGATTGAAGACCTTCTGGATATTGACCGCTTTGATCATTAACGCATCACCATATCCGGATCTATGGTGGCTGCCCGCCATGCCGGGACTACCGTCGCAACGTTGTACGGGATCAGTGTCAGGCTCGCCAGCACGACGAGCAGGTTGAGGCTTATATGCGGTACCAGTCTGAGCTGGGGGGAAAGAGTCGACCAACCCTTGAGAACCGGCATGATCAGCGGTGCCTGTGCGATAAAGACATGGGCATAGGCCAGAACCCCTCCAAGCAGCAGTGATACAAGCGAGACAGCAATCCCCTCCCATAATTTCATCATCAATATGTCAGACGTCTCCCAACCAACGGCCTTGAGGATCCCTATTTCGCGGCGCTCTTCCGCAGAGAGTCCTGTCGCTTTGTCCCAGGCCAGTATCAGGAACGAGAGGAGCGTTGTCGTAAGAACAAGGAGGATTATGCCGCTTCTCCAGCTGAAAAGTGCTTCATACGTCCTTAAGATTTCATTTCGGATGATCGGCCGGGCATCCGGAAAGGATGCCGCAATCTTGGCGGCGATGGTTGCCTGTTCCTTGGGATTTCTGACCTTTACTGCAAGGTCAGTGGCCAGGCTCGGTGCGAGACCGGTCAGCAGCCGGAAATCCGCCTCTGCGATAAGGAGCAGGTCCGCGCTCACCATCTCGGTTCGCCCGGAGATGGTGCCGGTGACCTGGAAGCTGTTAACCGCACCGTTACTCCCGGTCATGGTTATGGTGTCCCCCTCGTAAGCGCCGCGCAGTCGAGAGATGGCCGGTCCCAGGGTGATGCTTCCCGGCTGCTGAGGCGGGTCGTCAGGCACGAGCAGCGTATAGTTAGCTCGGAAGGTCGGATCGTAGTGGTATCCCCACAGTCGCGGCTTTACCTCTATCACCCCCCGTATTTCACGAATGGAGTCGGCATAGGCGATCGGGATCGGCTCGAACCTTCCCATGAGACTCC
>JAYSLX010000234.1:0-4426 GCA_043725245.1 Geobacteraceae bacterium
TTGACAAGGGCCAGGTGTTCAAGCTTGTCGATGTCGTTCTCAAAGGCAATGGCGCGAAAATCACCGCCGAAGGTGGTCGGCAGCTTCACCTCGGCTGCCCTCCTCACCAGGAACTCGTTTTTGAGACGATATGCCACAAGGTCGGCCACGGTGCAGATCTTTAAGCCGTGCTCCTTGGCAAACTTGCGAAGCTCGGGGAGACGGGCCATGGTGCCGTCGTCGTTCATGATCTCGCAGATTACGCCGGCAGGTTTAAGCCCTGCCAACCGTGCCATATCTACTGAACCCTCAGTCTGACCGGCACGCACAAGTACCCCGCCCGCCTTTGCCCGGAGAGGGAAGACATGCCCAGGGCGGGCCAGGTCCTCAGCTTTACTGTCGTCGGCCACCGCGGTTAGGATGGTGTGAGCCCGATCGGCCGCAGAGATACCGGTGGTGACACCCTTCTTCGCCTCTATTGAGACCGTGAAGGCGGTGCCGAAGGAAGAGGTGTTGCTCGACACCATCAACGGGAGCCTGAGCTGATCACATCGCTCTGCTGTCATGCTCAGACAGATCAGACCCCGACCGTACCTGGCCATGAAGTTGATCGCCTCAGGGGTAACCGCCTCTGCTGCCATGGTCAGGTCACCTTCGTTCTCCCGGTCCTCGTCGTCGACCAGGATAACCATCTTCCCCTGCCGGATATCTTCGATTGCGTCTTCTATCTTTGCAACAGGCATTAAAATACCCCCAACAGGTTAATGGGTTGTTATCTCACAAAAAGCCCGCTTGTGCAAGCGTCTCCAGGGTGAGCCCGCCTGCATGTCCACCGTCTCTGTGCATCAGCAGACGCTCCACGTACTTGGCAAGGATGTCAACCTCTATGTTGACTTCATCGCCCGGACGACGGAGGTGCAGGGTGGTGGCTTGGGCGGTATGCGGAATGATGTTCACTCTGAAGCCTTCGTTTGATGCCTCGTTCACCGTCAGACTTACGCCGTCTATTGCCACAGATCCCTTGGCAACAAGATAGCGGGAATGGTCACTCTCCATCCTGAAGCTGATAACGGTATTGCCGGATATCTCCCGACGATCGGCAACAGTGGCGGTGCAGTCAACGTGGCCGCTTACAAGGTGGCCACCCAGGCGGTCGGAGAGACGCAATGCTCGCTCCAGATTTACCGGGCTGCCTGGAATGAGCCTCCCAAACCCTGCCGTGCGGAGCGATTCGGGCGATATGTCAAAAGCAAGCTGACCGGCATCCTTTTTGACTACGGTCAGACAGACGCCGTTCACCGCTACCGAATCCCCCAGGTCAAACCCGTCAAGGGGGAGTGCGGTGGCAATCATCAGCCGTGCAGCTGCACCTCGCGGCTCCAGCCGCACCACTCGTCCCACATCTTCGATCAATCCGGTAAACATTAGTATGCCGGCTCCCCTTGTACAAAAATATCTTCCCCGATCTTTCCGACACTCACCTCTGATAACCGGATCGCATCGGCCATCCTCTCCACCCCCATCCCGCAGAAAAGCCCGACCCCATCCCCCCCCACCAGCTTGGGGGCATAGAAGAAGATGCATCGGTCTATCAGCTGTTCCAGCAGCATGGCTCCAGCCAGCTCAGCCCCGCCTTCCAGAAGGATCGACTGAACCCCGCGTCTGCCCAACCGCTGCACGAGATCATGGAGATCCACTCTTCCATCCCTTGCGTTGCAGTGGAGGATGACAGCCCCAAGCGCCTGTAGAGCGGCAATTTTCGCGCTATCCGCGGAGATGGTAGCGATAAGGGTCGAGGCTTTTGATGCCACATTAAGCACCTCTGAAGTGGCAGGAATCCGCAGGCTGCTGTCTACAATCACCCGAAGCGGGTCATGCCCCCCTCGAACCCGGCAGGTAAGCAGCGGATTGTCGGCAATCACGGTCCCTACTCCCACCATGATCGCATCATGTATCCCCCGCAGACGATGGACCATCCTCCGCGCACGCTCGCCTGTGACCCATCGGGAATCGCCTGACGCGGTGCCGGTCCTGCCGTCCAAGGTCATTGCGCTCTTCAGGGTGACATAGGGAATACCGGTGGTCACCTGCTTGATGAACGGCCTGTTTATGCTACGGCAGTCAGACTCCAGCAGGCCTTGTATCACTTCGATCCCTGCTGTACGCAGTTTAGCGACACCGCTGCCGGCAACCTTGGGGTTCGGATCGATCATCCCGACAAATACCCGTCCTACCCTTGCTTCAACCAGTGCATCGGCACACGGCGGCGTCTTACCGAAATGGCTGCATGGCTCTAACGTGACGTAGACATCTGCCCCGCAGGCCAGTGCGCCTGCCTGCCGAAGCGCATAGACCTCGGCATGCGGGGTGCCCGCCTTGCGATGCCACCCCTCGCCAACAACCGTATTGTCTCGGACGATGACGCACCCAACAGCAGGGTTGGGGGAGGTCCTGCCAACACCCTTGCGGGCCAGGGTAAGGGCACGACGCATGTACTGTTCGTTAAGGTCGCTCACTTCTGCAATAAATCCTGCAATTCGGCCATAAACTCGTTGATGTCCTTGAACGACCTATAGACCGAAGCGAAACGGACATATGCCACCTGGTCCGTCTGATGTAGCTCGTTCATCACCCACTCGCCAATCCTGGTGCTTGGCACCTCCCGTTCGCTGCTCTCCTGGAGCCGCGTCTCAAGCCGGTCAACCATCTGCTCGATCTGCTCCACCGAAACAGGTCGTTTCTCGCACGCCTTCTGGATTCCGCCTATGACCTTGAGGCGATCAAAGCTCTCGCGGCGGCCATCCTTCTTAAGCACGAGCGGCAGGATATTCTCGACCCGCTCGTGAGTGGTGAAGCGCTTGCCGCACGACTCGCATTCGCGCCTGCGACGTATGGTTGAACCACCCTTATCCGGGCGCGAATCAACCACTTTTGTGTCGTGGAAGGGACAGAACGGGCACTTCATGGGGTATCCCCCTCTGAAGCCGTTCCAAAACGGTCGATCACCACACCCGACTCAGCGATCATCTCGCCGGCAAGCCGGTCAGCATACCCCTCTTTGTAAACGATCCTTTTAATCCCGGCATTGATGATCATCTTTGAGCAGATAATACAGGGCATTGTAGTCGAATATAGGGTCGCACCCTCAATGGAGGTGCCGTGCTTGGCAGCCTGTATGATGGCGTTCTGCTCCCCATGTAGGCCACGGCATAGTTCGTGTCGCTCACCGGACGGCACTTGAAGTTGCTCCCGCAGACACCCCACGTCCAGACAGTGTGCCACGCCGGAAGGGGCACCGTTGTAACCGGTGGCAAGGATGTTCTTGTCCTTTACCAGCACGGCACCAACCTGCCTGCGGAGACAGGTGGAGCGCTTTGCCACCAGCTGCGTGATCTCCATGAAATATTCATCCCAGGTGGGACGGGTCATATTTTAACCTCTGTTTCTTCGGGTTTTCGCAACCTTACCCGATAACAGTCCACAGGTCAAGGGAAGACGGGGCTCCACAGCTTGACATATCATGTATGACCCGATCATACTAAGGCCTCCATGAACCCCATTTTGCTTCTCGAAAAATACTTCCCGGATCGCGATTCGTTCGCAATTGTCTGCGAACACAGTCGACTGGTGGCTGCTAAGGCGTCAGCCATCGCCCGAAGCCTTTGTGAACCGGTCGATCTCTGTTTTGTGGAGGAGGCTGCATGGCTCCACGACATCGGCATCTGCCGGACATCTGCACCAAAGATCGGCTGCTTCGGCAGCGATCCCTACCTCTGCCACGGCATCCACGGTCGTGAAATCCTCGAATCCGAGGGACTGCACCGCCATGCACTGGTCTGCGAGCGGCACATCGGTGTCGGCCTCACAGCAGAGGATGTCAAGACAAAGAGACTCCCCCTGCCGTTACGCAACATGGCCCCCACTTGTGTCGAGGAGGAGATCGTCTCTTTTGCCGACCTCTTCTTCTCCAAGAAACCGGCCTCCATCTCCATTGAAAAGAGTGTCATCGCGGTACGGATGAGCCTGCTTCACCTTGGGAGTGAGAAGGCGATCATCTTTGACCGCTGGCTTGTACGCTTCGGCAATCCTGCCCTGGAATAAATCGGGCTATTCTAGCCGCATAGCACTCCTCATCACCTGTCATGATCAAGGCAGCTGTAGGCTGATTGTCACTGGATTCAGAGTAAAAAAAGGGCTGTCTCTCTTCGAGCCAGCCTTCAATTACTCCGGATTATCTCACGCTTTATCATGAGTCAACCGGATTACCACGCGTCTCCACATCAAATATTGTCAGCAGGGTTTCTGGCGTATACATACACCGCTCGGTCCGTTCCCCCCCTTTGCCCTTATGAAGCCATTCGACGCTATCGCCGGTTTCCCCATGTACTACTCTCACGCGATCACCGCTGACCCTTTTCAATTCGCCGAACATCTCATCCATGGTCAG
>JAYSLX010000235.1:0-6035 GCA_043725245.1 Geobacteraceae bacterium
CTGCGGGACCTCCTGGCATGCCGGTCTGGTCGGCAAGTTCCTGATAGAGGAGCACTGCCGTATTCCGGTGGAGGTGGACATTGCCTCAGAGTTTCGCTATCGAAACCCGGTGGTCACCGACAAGACTCTGCTGCTCCTTATCTCGCAGTCCGGCGAGACAGCCGACACCCTGGCAGCGCTACGTGAGGGGAAAGGGCGCGGTGCCAAGAATGTTGCCATCTGCAACGTGGTAGATTCATCCATTGCTCGCGAGGCAAACGGAGTCATTTATACCCATGCCGGTCCTGAGATAGGCGTTGCGTCTACCAAGGCTTTCGTGACTCAACTTGTAGCTCTTTATCTCTTCGCGATCCGGCTTGGCCAGGCCCGCGGCACAATTGACCAGGAGCGGGGTCGCCAGCTGATTGCCGACCTTATCCATGTCCCTTCCGTTGTAGAGGAGGCTCTCAAGCTTGACGCGCAGGTGGAGAAGGTGGCCCGTACCTACATGACAGCCCGCGACTTTCTCTATCTCGGTCGCGGCAGCAGCTATCCCATCGCATTGGAGGGGGCGCTCAAGTTGAAGGAGATCTCCTACATCCATGCCGAAGGGTACCCGGCCGGTGAGATGAAGCACGGCCCGATTGCCCTGATCGACGAGAACATGCCGGTGGTGGTCCTGGTACCGAAAGACCGTCACTACGATAAGGTCGTCTCAAACATGGAGGAGGTCATCGCACGCGGTGGTCGCGTCATAGCAATCTGCACAGAAGGTGACGTCGAGGTGAAGCAGAAGGCCGAGGTGACTCTGGAGATCCCCTCTGTAGCCGAAAACCTCCTGCCGTTGATACTCTCTGTGCCGCTGCAGTTGCTGGCCTATCACGTCGCAGTCCTCAAAGGGACTGACGTTGATCAGCCCAGGAACCTCGCAAAAAGCGTGACCGTGGAATAAATAGTGACAGAGGAAATAGCCTGAGTTGCAAACAAGGAGTCATGAAAAAAATATTAGTGATGGCTTTAATTGTTATAGTCTTGTTACCGACAGTTATCTGCCATGCTATGTCAATGGTAACGGTAAAAGTGACTGACATGGATTTCATGCGAAATCTTATTGCCGACATTGACGCCATAACACCAATTAAAGAACTTGATGATTATGATTGCAAGCATGACATATTGTTGAATAGCAAACTCAATACGATATATAACAGAAAATACATGAATAACAGTGTCACAAAACCGGTTCTTATGGAAAAATGCACTGCACTGGCTGTGTTAAGAGGTCCACAGCTTGCGTCACAATTATCAGAAGTCATCCTGGATTCGATAAAGGTTGCATTTTCAAAAGAATTTGATCCTTTGGGTGAAGGAATAAAGTCAGGTATTAAGCAAGCCGAAATAAGCATTCCCAGGAGCTCGTTTGAAATTGATTATACGTATAATTCAGGAAAAAGTATTGCAAGTATGATAGAC
The DNA here is from genome assembly GCA_043725245.1 of Geobacteraceae bacterium. Classification (GTDB taxonomy): domain Bacteria; phylum Desulfobacterota; class Desulfuromonadia; order Geobacterales; family DSM-12255; genus Geoanaerobacter. The sequence goes on from JAYSLX010000235.1 coordinate 1,453, forward strand.
AAATTATACGAGGCACAGACAAAAGCGGATATAAAGGAAAAGTATTCGTATCTTGTAATGTTCCTGGGTGATATTGTCAATACTCTCAAGAGTAAGAAGAATATCGCGGTAAGCAATGGAGCGATAGCGCTGAACAAGATTGCATTCGGCGTGACCGGCATTGAGCGGAACGCAGTTCCCCGGAAGATATCAGATACAGCCATTAATAAAAAATCCGCAGACAATAATATCAACAGGCAGACTCCTGCTGAAACTGTACAGCTTTCAACAGTAACGAAGATACCAGTGTCTGAAGCCAAGCCAGTACATTACGACGTTGGCAATAAACAGCAAAATAAAAACAATAAAGAATTACCCAAAATTGAGAAAAAATCTTCCAGACCTGCAGACAATAAACAAACTGATAACAAACTAGCACCTGTTAAATTTATTGCTAAACGAGAATACTCAGATTTGCAGGATTGTACCCAATCCCATATCAGTAGCCTTATTCCGCTTAGTGCAGGATATGGGGCTCTTGATCTGTTGAAAATGGCAAAATACTTTTGCGAAAGGATATTCCTGGTTACGACTGATCACCTCAAATCAGGGGCTCATTATTCCGGTTATGGAGATTGTGTTGAAAAGAACATCGGTTCAGGGTCTGACGGATTTACCATGCTGAGACAGTCATTTGTTTATTGCGACGCTGATTTCGGTATCAAGGAATGATTCATGTTGGACTTGCTGTTACTTCTGTATGCCACCCCAACGAAATCTTGGTGTAATCAAGGGACGACAGCCTTGTCCACAAACGGTCACCTTTGCAAGCCATCGTCTGCGTCACTGCCCAGCACTTGCAGATCCTCGACCATTCGATATCTAATCAAAGTACGATCTCCATATCATGAAGCCGGGGCAGGACCTTTCCGATGTCACATGATATGCGGGCACCGTTTTTACCTGTAGAGAATTTGCCAATATCTTCCATTATGAATGCTCCGGAATGTGCGTGGATGAGGCGCCACATTACCTTCTCAAAGGGGAGTCTATGCAAAATTGTCCAATCATCGTCATTGCCCATGATGAGAACATAAGGAACTCGCTTGTCAAAAGCCTCTCGTCTTTCAATGTGTCCGCTGTCCCATGTGCTACATTTTGCGAAGCCGAAACCCTCATGCTTTATGGGTTATACCAGGGCATCCTGGTCGATCTTTCTACAATTATTAAAGCCAAGGCTGAAGAAAAAATTGTCGCCTGTTCACTAACTGGATTTTTCCCGACCATGCGGGTTAAAACAATGGGGACGATGATAGTTCCCATGTCCATGGCTGGCGATGCAAAACAGGATAAGAGCCTGAGCGACTTTCTGAATGTAACCTGTGCAGAATTCGCCCCACGGAGGTTACGGTCTCACAGGCGTAAGGAAATCTCAGTTTCAACCATTATCAGTAAAAAAGAAGCTGTGGAGGTCACTTATCGCGGTTTTACCCGCAACATTTCCTGGGGTGGGCTGTTTATCGTCGACATGAATCCGGAGAGGTTCTCGATAGATGAAAAGATTACCGTGTTCTTTCCGGAATTTAATTTAAATGTTGACGTTATAGTGATTTTTATTAATGCATGGGGGCAACGTAAGACTCCTGGCATCGGTGTGAAGTTCAAACAGATGGATGAAGAACTTGAGCATAATCTGCTTTCCCTGTTGAGAAGTAATAAAGAATGCGATCGCGACAGACTGGTTGCTTAAAAAAACACCACTTATACGGCCTTCGTTCAGAAAAATATTTGTAAAGCGGCTGTACAAAATTTAGATCAAATCTCATTGAGGAGGATCGTAATGCTCAGCCAACTTATCATGGCGCAACTTAAGACCACAGAGGATGAACTCTTATTGCAGCTCGATAAAGACGTGAGAGAAATCTTTTCCACAATGGTTGGATCGGAAGTCTCTCCGACTTCAAAAAAAATCGATGCGGTCTCCAACTTTAGAGACTGTGTTACCGCCATGGTGGGACTTGCTGGAGTTTATAATGGGTTGATAAGCATCAGCACATCCAGGAGATTGGCGATGAATTTTGCTTCCGAGATGTTGGGGGTGAAGGTTGCTGAAGTCAATGAAGACGTTACCGATGCTTTGGGAGAGATTGCAAACATGCTAGGTGGCTCTTTCAAGCACCATTTTGTGAAGGACGGGCATGAGGTCAGACTCTCGACTCCCTCAGTTATTACCGGTGAAGAATACTCCATATGCGCCGGTTCCTTACCCGATACGCTGACGATATTGTTTGAGTCTGGCGATGAGTCGTTCATGATAAGTGTTTTTCTGGAGATGGGGGATTAGGCAAAAGCGGTGGGAAAATCGATGAAATATGCTGAAGACGATTATTAACTACCATAAAATGTGTAAGCAGTCCGTTCGGAAGTAGGCAGAAGTACTTCAATCAGGGGTGAATGAGTTGCTGCAGGCAAAAAAATGGCCCTCCATAAAGGAAGGCCATTTTGCCTATTGCGGCATTATTTGTATAAAAATTACTTAGGAGCTGCGGCAGGTGCTTCTTCTTTCTTCTCTTCAACCTTCTTAGGGGCTTTCTTGGCTTTTTTCTTCTTGGCAGGCTTCTTCACTTCTTCCTTCTTAACTTCGCCAGCAGCAGGAGCAGCCATAGGAGCAGCGGCAGGAGCAGCAGGTGCAGCGGCAGGTGCAGCAGCGAACACGGTGCTAGCGAATGCAACTGCTACGAGGGCGGAAAGAATTGCGGACAGAACTTTTTTCATTTTAATTCTCCTTTTATGTGGTGAACATTAATCTGTTAGGTTATATGCACTCATTGTGCCGCATTGGATAATATCTGCAACTAGACCATTTTACAATGGTTTTGTGCGGGGCGGCAGATGCGCTCTCTATTCCTCTGCCTGAAAACGGGAAAGCGTTGCCTTATTTGCGGTAAGAGGGCTTTTCGTGTCTCTGTGCAGCATGTAAAAACAGGTATCGGCAAATCACTTGCCACCCTTCTGTTGGTTCTGTTACTATCGCGCGGGTCGTGGCTTTGAGCCGTGACCTTTTTTTCTGGAGGTATCTTGCAGGATTCATATCTGCTAACAGTTGAGAAACCGGCCCGTTATATGGGTCGGGAAATGGGGTCAATCGTCAAGCAAGACGCTGGACTCCGCTTTGTGCTCGCCTTTCCCGATGTGTACGAGGTTGGGATGAGTCATCTTGGGCTCAAGATCCTCTATGCAATTCTCAATGAAGTGCCGTGGATTGCCGCTGAACGGGTATTTGCCCCATGGCCGGACATGGAGGAGGTTTTGCGCAGGGAAGGGATTCCTCTTGCCACGCTTGAGAGCCGAACCCCCTTGGCAGATGCCCATATAATCGGGTTTACGCTTCAGTACGAACTCTCCTATACCAATATTCTGAACATGCTTGAGCTTGCCGGCATCCCATCCATGGCTGCTGAACGAGGGGAAGCGGACCCGCTGGTGATCGGCGGCGGTCCTTGTGCCTCCAATCCGGAACCTCTCGCGGACTTTTTCGATGCATTCGTGCTGGGAGATGGGGAGGATGTGGTTCTGGAACTGGCGGAAGTAGTTCACGACGCCACTCTGCAGGGACTTTCACGGGCTGCCTTGCTGGAGCGGCTGGCAGGGATCGAGGGGGTCTATGTGCCTTCCTTCTTTTCCGTGGATTATGCTGCAGATGGGAGTATTGCGGAAATAAAGCCGCTCCTTGCCGGGTATGCCGGCGTCAGGCGACGCTTTCTGGCAGAGCTGGACACTTCAACCTATCCAACTTCACCAGTGATACCATTCATGAAAACGGTGCATGACCGGGTATGCATTGAAATAGCACGTGGCTGTACCAGGGGGTGTCGTTTTTGTCAGGCGGGCTATATCTACCGACCGGTGCGCGAACGGTCGCCTGAGCGGGTGCTGGAATGTGTAGCCGAGTCACTTAAGAATTCCGGGTACGAGGAGATTTCGTTACTCTCACTCTCCGCAGGCGATTACTGTCGTATAGAGCCGTTGCTCAAGTCACTCATGTCTCGATATGCAGATGACAGGGTTGCCGTGTCATTGCCCTCCTTGCGGGTTGGGACTCTGACATCCGAATTGGTCGAGGAGATCAAAAAAGTCAGAAAGACCGGCTTTACCCTGGCACCGGAGGCGGGCAGCGAACGTCTGCGCCTGGCCATCAATAAGGGGATCAGCGAGGAAGACCTGCTTGAGAATGCCTATTCTGCCTATTCTGCCGGCTGGCGCCTTATCAAGCTGTACTTCATGATCGGACTCCCCGGGGAGACCGAAGAAGACCTGTTGGCGATCGTCGAATTGTCAAAGAAGGTAAAGGCCCAGGCAAAACGCGCCGGTCGCCATGGCGAAGTGAATGTTGCGGTGTCGAGTTTTGTGCCCAAGGCCCATACCCCCTTTCAGTGGGAGCCACAGATAGGTGAGTCTCAGATTCTCTCCAGACAGCGGCTGCTGCGCCAGGAACTTCGCAAGGGCAAGCTTAACTTCAAATGGCACGAATCCGCTCTTTCTGCATTAGAGGGTGTCTTCGCAAGGGGAGATCGCAGGCTGGGGAAGGTGCTTTTGCGTGCAAG
>JAYSLX010000236.1:0-7067 GCA_043725245.1 Geobacteraceae bacterium
AAACAGCAGCTACATCAACAATATTAATGCGTTACACTAACAACCAAAACAACGGATATGCCGGACTTGATGATGTAAAGCCCGACAGACTCCTAGGAAATGCTACTTGTGTTTGAATTCACACTGAATTCTGTCGATTCGGAGGGTGCCATGCCGGAGAGGGATGATCCGATAGGGAGAATTCTTGGAGTTAGCCCGTTGGCGGGCGAAAGAAGAAGGGCCGGACCTGAGGGTAGGTCTTTGAGTCCTCGGCCCAAAAAACCGGGCAATGACAGCGTATCTATCTCTTCGAGAGCCCGCCGCCTGGCAGACATCGAGACGTTCCTCGCTGAGGATGATGCCGGGCAGGGGGCCGATACGGGCGAAGAAACTTAAGCAAAGGCCTGCCGGTCCCGCTCGAACGCCTCATGAAAAACATCGAGCAACTCTTTGATTCTCTGCTCCCCAAGACCTGATATCTTCGCTGCCTTGCTGGAGGCCGGGTTGATCTCTTCCAGCGGTTCATGCACTCCGATACCGAGCTTGTTGCAGAACTGGTCGGCAAGGTTGACTACAGTGGTCAAATTTATGACATAAGGGTCTTCGCTGGGACTGAATTCAAGTTTATGGTGCTGCATGATGGTTGAGAAGAGTATGTCGGGGAAATTCCATTTTTTTATTACGTAGGCACCTACCTCTTCGTGGGTGAAGGGGTATACATTCTTTTCGGCATCTTCAAAGGGAAGACCGTCATTGTAGCACTTCTGCATTACCATCTGGAACTTGTCCCGGTCGAGTGTATTCATGATGGTCTTGCCTATGTCATGAAACAATCCCGCAAGAAATGCCTCTTCTTCATTGGCAAGCCTGGTGCTGGATGCTATGATGCGTGCTGCAAGCCCTGCTCCGAATGAATGCTCCCACAGCATCTGTTCGGTGAGGCCGAACGGTTTATATACCTGTTTCACAGAGGCAGCAACCACCAGGCTTTTGAGAGTGCTGAACCCAAGGACTACAATTGCCATCGAAAGGCTTTGTATCTGGCGCTGGCAGCCATAGAACGAAGAGTTGGATATCTTGAGTACTCTGGCAGCGACTGCCGGGTCGGATGCAACAACCTTGGCAAGTTCCTCGGCGGTTGCGTTCTCGCTTTCTATCAGCTGCATGACCTTCATGGCGACAACCGGAATTGTGGGTAGATCACCGGCAGACATGATTGCCTGTTCAAGTTCCTTGTTTATCATTGATCTGCTCCGTTTCTCTTGCATCTACTGCGATTAATTATATCAAGTTATACCTGCTTAATTTTATTCGGCAACTTTGGCAGCATCTTTAGGCGATACTCGTCGAGGCTAGACCCGGTTAGGGGGCACAGTGGTAATCAGGAGCGTTGAGTTCATTAAAAGTGCAGTAAAGCCGGATCAGTATCCGCCCGCAGAGATGCCGGAGATAGCGTTTGTGGGTCGATCAAATGTGGGGAAATCGTCCCTTATCAATCTTCTGGTGAACCGGAAAAAACTGGTGCGGACCAGCAATACCCCGGGGCGGACACAGCTGATCAACTTCTTTGCGGTCAACGAGGCATTCATGCTGGTGGATCTGCCAGGATACGGTTTTGCCAAGGTCCCTCTGGCGGTTAAAAAGCAGTGGGTACCGATGATCGGAACCTATCTGACCAAGCGGACGACTCTGTCCGCTGTGGTGCTTATCCTCGATATCCGGAGGATGCCAAGCCCAGAGGATGGGCAGATGCTCGACCTTCTTCGAGCCAATGGAATAACACCTGTATTAGTGGTCACCAAATGTGACAAGGTGTCGAAGCTGGAACGGAAGAGACAGTCAACGGCAATTGCCAAGGCGCTCCAGGTGTCGGAGTCGGAACTTCTGTTTTTTTCGGCACTATCAAGGGAAGGGATCGATGGCATATGGAAGGCTGTGGAGCCGCTGATCGCGGTACAATCCTTGACTTTACACCCTTGCTCTGATACAAAGACGACCACAATCGAATAACCAGCAACCAGGTGCAGCAGGTAGATGCAAGCAAAGGCATTGACTGCTGATAATAGGGAAGGGGGTGTGATACCCCCGCTGCCCCGCAACTGTGAACGGTGATGAACGCCGCATGATGCCACTGAATTTTTCGGGAAGGCGCGGCAAGTAAAGTGACCCGTGAGCCAGGAAACCTGCCTGATTGCCAATCGGTATGAGACCTCCGAGGGAGAGGTGTCGGGTAGATTTCGTTCAACCCCGCTCTTCCCAAAGGAGGCGGGGTTTTCTTATATGTCGCGAATAATTCTTATAACCGGTGGGGCCCGCAGCGGCAAGAGCCGCTTGGCTGAGGAGCTGGCAGCAGGCTTCGGCGAGCCGCTGGGCTATATAGCTACCGCAGCTGCAGGCGATGAGGAGATGGCTGAGCGAATTGCCCGTCACCAATCACGCCGCGGAATATCCTGGCAGACCATCGAGACTCCGATAAATCTGGCGGATGCAATAACCGGAAATGATGGCCGGTTTGCCGCGCTGCTGGTTGATTGCGTCACTCTCTGGCTCACCAACCTGTTGCTCAGTGATGGAGCCCCGGCAGCGGCTTTGGCAAAAGTCAAAGATTTGACTGCAATCTTCCCTCTCATTCAAACCCCTCTAATTTTCGTCTCCAATGAGGTGGGGATGGGTATCGTTCCGGAAAACAGGCTGGCCAGGACTTTCCGAGACCTTGCAGGCGAGGCAAACCAGCTGCTGGCAGCAGCGGCTGACGAAGTGTATGTAACCATTTCAGGACTGCCGCTAAAACTCAAAGGTTGATCCTCAACACAAGGAGCATTAATGGACCTGCTGACAAAAACCCTTGCCGACATCAGGCCGCTCGATCCTGCGCTTTTTGCGGCTGCGCAGGCAAAGCTCGACAATAAAACCAAGCCTCCAGGCTCGCTGGGGAGGCTGGAAGAGTTTGCCTGCCGCTGTGTCGCCATTACGGGAACCCTGAACCCGGATACGGACCGAAAGGCAATCTTTACCTTTGCCGCAGATCATGGGGTCACCGATGAAGGGGTTTCGCTCTATCCCCGAGAGGTAACTCATCAGATGGTGCTGAACTTCGTCCGCGGTGGTGCAGGGGTAAATGTCCTGGCACGACATGCCGGTGCAGAGGTCAGGGTTGTGGACGTAGGAGTAGATTTCATCTTCGAACCACAGCCCGGGTTGATTATCAGAAAGATCGCCCGTGGTACCCGCAACCTCGCAGCCGGTGCGGCAATGACCCGGGAAGAGGCTGTCGCAGCCATGGAAGTGGGAATCGAGCTGGCCTGTCAGGCCAAGGCCGAAGGGATGGCTTTGATCGGAACCGGAGAGATGGGGATCGGTAACACCACACCATCATCCGCGATATTGGCTGCATTTTCCGGCATGTCGGCGCGGGATGTTACACATCGCGGAACTGGGATCGATGATGCGTCACTGGAGCGTAAGATTTCGGCCATTGAGAGAGGGCTGGAAATAAATCGACCCGATCCGGCAGATCCCCTTGATGTGCTTGCAAAGGTTGGTGGTCTGGAGATTGCGGCTATTGCCGGCCTTGTGCTGGGCGGAGCCGCCAACCGTCTACCGGTGGTGCTGGACGGGTTCATATCAACAGCCGGTGCGCTCATCGCCAGCGAGATGAACCCTCATGTCAAGGAGTATCTCTTTGCCGCCCACGAGTCGGTGGAGATCGGTCACCGCTTCATGCTGGAGCGGATGGGGCTGGAGCCGATTCTCGATTTCCGGCTGAGGCTCGGGGAGGGGACCGGCGCAGCACTTGCCATGGGGATGATCGAGGCAGGAGTCAAAGTACTTAAAGAGATGGCGAGCTTCGAGGAAGCCGGGGTATCGCAATCCCATATTTGAGCGCTACCTGCGTTGCCTCGTCATCGGCATCCTCATCGTACTGTCAAGTACGACTCCGGTGCCTCTTCCTTGGCGCCTTGGTATCATCTCAAATCTGAAATTGCCATGGATTACAGTATGAGACTCTATTTTGTCGCACTCCAGTTTCTGACAATCATCCCGCTCCCTTTTCAGGTCAGGTGGGACGAGCGAGCCCTCGGTCGCTCCATGGCGCTGTTCCCGCTCGTCGGGCTTACGCTGGGAGGGCTTCTGGTCGGGGTCGATGTCGTCTTCTCGAGCATATTGCCACGACCGGTTGTTGACATCATGCTCGTCGCACTGTTGGCACTGGCAACCGGTGCGCTCCACCTGGACGGATTGGCAGATGCATGCGATGCCCTGGCAGCGCGCGGGAGCAGGGAGCGCTTCCTGGCGGTGATGAAAGATTCCCGTATCGGTGCTGTAGGCGCTGTGGGGCTCATTCTGGCGCTCATGATCAAGTATCAGGCCATACTCCAGATTCCGCTGGAGTCAAAGCGAATGATTCTGCTCTTCTTCCCTGCCGTATCGCGGTTCGGGCAGGTGCTTATGACCGTAGGTGCTCAGCGTGCCAGGCAGGACGGTCTCGGCGTCGTATTCATCAGTGGAGCTGGCCGGGGGCAACTTGCCATTGCTTTGATGATAACCCTGGTATCAGGTTTCTTATCGCTGGAGTGGCAAGGGATTTCAGCCATAGCCTTTGTTTCGCTGGTGACGCTTTCCTGCCGTTGGTATTTCACGAAAAGGCTTGGCGGGATTACCGGTGACCTTATCGGCTGCGTCAGTGAAATCAATGAATTGGCCTGCCTTATTGTGCTTCTGGCCCTATCAGGGAGGATCTGACAATTACTTCTAAAACAAGGATGTATCTCATACGTCACGGCGAAGTCTTAGGCGCAGGGACGCCGCGCTACAATGGACATGCAGATGTGCCGCTTAGCGAACGTGGGGTTGAGCAATACCATCTTCTCAAGGGGCGATTCGCTGATGCGCGGGTAAAGGCCTGTTACACGAGCGATCTGACCCGCTGCATGACAGGCGCCGAAATCCTTGGGAGCCACCTCAATGTCGAGCCGATTGCCGATCGTTGCCTGCGTGAGCTTAACATTGGTATCTGGGAGGGGATGACCTGGGCAGAGATCCAGGGGAAGTGGCCGGCTGAATGGCAGGAGCGCCTGAAGGATATCGTGCACTACCGGGTGCCTCAAGGGGAGAGCCTCCTTGATCTGGAAGCCCGGATAATGCCTGCGATTGGGCGGATCGTGGCAGAGTACCGCGGAGAAGAGGTTCTTGTGGTTGCCCACGGCGGAGCCAACCGGGTCATCCTCCTGAACGCAATCGGGGCGCCGCTTTCGGCCTTGTTCAATATCGAACAAAACTACTGCTGCCTCAATATCATCGACTACTATGCCGACGGTGCAACAGTGGTAAAGCTGCTGAATGGGTAGGAGATTGAAATGAAGGCATTTGTTATTGCTGCACCCCAAAGCGGTTCCGGCAAGACCACCATAACCATCGGCATCATGGAGGTACTGCGGCGTCGAGGTTTGACGGTGGCACCGTTCAAGGTTGGTCCTGATTTCATCGACCCCGGCTATCATCGGATGGTAACTCACCGGTCTTCAATCAATCTGGATGGTTGGATGTGTGGTCCTTCAGGGGTTCGCGAGAACTTCGCACGCTATGCCAAAACTGCCGATGTTGCGATCATTGAAGGGGTTATGGGGTTGTTCGACGGCTTCGCCGGAACTTCCGAGGAAGGTAGTACCGCCCAGGTTGCCAAACTGCTCGGCGCACCGGTGCTGCTGGTCGTTGACGCACGTGGACAGGCTCGTAGCGTGGCAGCCCTGATAAAGGGGTTTACCGAGTTTGATCCTGAGCTTCGGCTGGCAGGGATCATCTTCAATAATGTCGCCAGCGAAAACCATGGTCGCATTCTGCGTGAAGCCGTGGCAGCACTTGACTATCCTCCTCCGGTTCTGGGTTGTGTCCCTGCCGATGTGCGCCTTGCCATTCCCTCGCGACACTTGGGTCTTGTGACGGCTGAGGATAATCCTCTGCCGATGACCTATCTTGATCATCTGGCAACGGTTATTTGCGAAACCATCGATCCGGCTTTTCTCTTGGGCCTCGAACGTTCCTTTTACGACAATGGCGACCCTGCCACTGCAGAACCGACCGACCTGAACCTGCCTGCAATGAAGATTGCCGTTGCCCGAGATGAGGCCTTTTGTTTCGTGTACGAGGACAACCTCCGATTGCTGAGGGAAGCCGGCGCCGAGCTGATTCCTTTCTCACCGCTTCGCGATGCTGCCATCCCAGAAGGAGTTGCCGGTGTCTACATCCCAGGCGGATACCCCGAGCTCTATGTAGAACAGCTTTCAGAAAACTTTGCCATGAAAGAGTCCATCGCGAAGGCTGTCGCTACCGGCATGCCCGTGTATGCCGAATGCGGCGGGTTCATCTACCTCACTCAAGGGGTTGTGTCCCCTGATGGACCTCCCGAGGCGCCGCATCCTTTTATCGGGATATTCCCGGTGACAACCAGGATGCTCCCTCGCCGGAAAGCTCTTGGTTATCGTGAAGTAGAATTTCTCGCAGATTCGCCCATTGGTTGGCACGGGCTTGTTGCACGGGGTCACGAGTTTCACTATTCGGAGATTTCCGAGATGCCTGAAAAGGTGGAGAGGACCTTTCAGGTGCGGCGTGCAAATGCAGATCTTGGACTGGAAGGATACCGGATCAATAACTGCCTTGCCTCCTACATCCACCTGCATTTCGGAAGTTGTCCGGAGATAGCGGACTCATTCGTTGAGAGCTGCCGCGGGCATTCGGCTCTGACTAACCATCCGGTCTGAGGCCGGCGATACTATAGAGGAGATGAAGCGACATGAAAACACAGATCGAACACGCACGTATGGGGGTTCTTACCGACCAGATGGCCACCGTTGCCAAGGATGAAGGGGTTTCACAGGAATATGTCCTGCAGATGGTTGCAGAGGGGAAGATCGTCATTCCCTGGAATCATAACAGGAAGCCTGCTAAAATTTCCGGCATAGGCAAGGGTCTTAGCACCAAGGTAAATGCCTCTATCGGCACCTCTTCCGACATCATTGACTATGCCGCTGAAATCCGGAAAGCTTTGGCTGCGCAGGAATCAGGCGCCGACACACTTATGGAGCTCTCTG
>JAYSLX010000237.1:0-16382 GCA_043725245.1 Geobacteraceae bacterium
CAACCATGACGGAGAGATCATGATAGATGCCGCCTGCCATGATGGGAAGCTCAGCATGAGCATCCGGGATTTCGGGATAGGCATGGAACACGAAGATCAGAAGCGTATATTTGACCGCTTCTTCCAGCTGGATTCCGGCACAACACGTGCTCACCCCGGCCACGGCATAGGGCTGAGCATAGTGAGCGCACTGGTTGACCTACTGAAGGGAAGCCTACAGCTTGAAAGCGCACCCGGCAAGGGGACCGGCGTAACCGTACTATTCCCGATGCCGGAACTCCCTGAAAGCATGGATATCTTTGCAGAGGAGGGGAACCTGCTCATCTTTGGCCAGGATAATGAAAAGTAGCATACCCCAGATTTCGCGCCACTTCCTCATGCCCGGAGCCATCTTCGCCAACAGGGACGAATGCGAGGTACTGACGGTCCTCGGCTCATGTGTGGCAATCTGCCTCTGGGATAGACAAACCTGTACGGGCGGGATCAACCATTACATGCTGCCGCTCTGGAACGGCGAAGGATTGCCGACCCCCAAGTACGGCAACATCGCGATAGACCAGCTAATAAAGAAGATGATACGACTCGGATGCGATAAGGAGAGGCTGATGGCCAAGGTTTTTGGAGGATCCAACATGTTTTCCGAAAGCACGGGGGTGTACGCAGTCGGCGAGCGCAATATCGCCCTCGCAGAACAACTCATGACGGAGCACGGAATACCGATAGTAGCAACAGATACCGGCGGGACAACCGGCCGGCGGCTCATCTTCAACTGCGGCACCGGGGTGGTCTACCTGCGCAAGGGTTAAAAGAATACGCTCGTCCCAACGGCCCTAAAGTAAACCTGATTGGGACCGAAAAAATCTATAGAATTGCCAAAGCAAAATTTTTGCACAAGGAGTTGAATCCCGTTTCAAGGAGATAGTCCTGATGTTCCACGGTGTAACCGGCAAAAATTGTCTGCCATGTGGGGTGCTTCTCCTTGGCATGCTCCTGACCTTGGGCGTTACTGCCTGTTCACGCTCGGATCTCCCGGTGATAAATCTTGAAAAGCGGTCACAGACAGCCATCACGCCTGCCAAGTCGTCAACACAGGGGTTGCGCATAGGCATGGGAGCCATGATAACCCCCAGGGAGGGTTATGGATACTACAACCGGCTTAAGGAGTACCTGGCGGAACAGCTTCAGATGCCGGTCACCCTGGTTGATCGAGAAAGCTACGCAGAGATGAACAAGCTCCTTGACGCTGGAGGGGTTGATGTTGCCTTTGTCTGCGCAGGCCCCTATGTGGAGGGTCACAGACAGTTCGGGCTTGAACTCCTGGCAATGCCGCTTGTCAAAGGTAAACCGGTTTACCATTCGTACATCATCGTTCCCAAAGGAAGCCCGGCAGAGCGTCTTGAGGACCTGCGCGGCAAACGCTTCGCCTTTACCGATCCACAGTCCAACTCGGGCAAGTTGGTCATCACCTATCTCCTGTCTCGCCGCAACGAAACTCCGGAATCCTTTTTTGGCAGGTCATATTACACCTACGGCCACGACAAGTCGATTGCTGCCGTTGCAGAAAATCTGGTGGATGGCGCCGCTGTTGACAGCCTGATATGGGAATACCTGAACCGGATAAAGCCGACTCTTACCGCAAAGACACGGATCATAGACATCTCGGAGCCTTACGGCATACCGCCCATGGTGATAAGAAAGCAGCTTCCCCAGGCAATGAAGCAACGGTTACTTCATGCCCTCCTCACGATGCATGATAACCCTAAGGGACGGGAGATCCTTGCAGGAATGATGATAGACCGGTTTGTCCCAGGCATCGATGCCAACTATGACTCCATACGGTCCATGAACCGCTGGATTGCAGCTCAGAAAGCCGGTCCCGCCAAATGATACGGATCTTTTCCCTTCGCGCCCAGTTACTGGTTGCAGAGATTATCATGCTGCTTATGATCGGTGCCGTGATGATTGTCTATATCCATACATCCCTGCAGGAAAATCTCTCCCTACAAATCCAGAAAAGGGGGGTTGCCGTTGCTCACAGTCTAGCCAGGATGGCTGTCAATCCGAGTCTCACCGAAAACTTCATAGAGCTGCAACTCATGGCCTATGATTTCAGAAACGCCGAAGAGGATATCGAATACGTCTTCATCGCAGACAAACATGGCCGATTGAGTGCCCATACCTTTCGAGAAGGATTCCCTGACCTGCTTGCAGGTGTCAATCCTCTGAGTTCCGGTGACCCCCAACGGATAAGAACCATCAGAACCGAACAGGGTGTTATCTACGACATCTCAGTTCCTATTCTCAAGGGAGAGCTTGGTACGGCTCATGTCGGACTCAAAGCCGACTCCATCCAACGCAGCGTTCGCCAGATCACCTGGCAATCTACCTGGCTGTTGCTGGGGTTCTTGCTCCTGGCCTGTTGCGTGGCGTTCATCCTCGCATCCTCCCTCACTCGTTCGATAAAGGTGCTGATCCAGGGGGTCGACGCTGTCAGCCGGGGCGATCTTACTCAACGGATCCCGGCAAAAGAGAATGATGAGATCGGGCATCTGGCAGCCGCGTTTAACCAAATGACGGTGAACCTGCAGTCCACCACGGTATCGCGGAATGAACTGGAGAAGCTGAATATCAGGCTTGAAGGACTTGTGGAGGAGCGGACACGGCAATTGTCGTCTGCCAACGCTGAACTGACCAGAAAGATCACTGAGAGACGGAAGGCCGAGGAGGAGGTTCGCCAGCTCAACGCGAGTCTGGAGAAGCGCATTCGTGAGCGGACGATGCAACTGGAGGCAACGAACCACGAACTTGAGGCATTCGGCTACTCTGTCTCTCATGACCTGTACGCCCCGCTGCGTCATATCGAGGGGTTCAGCCGGATACTTCTTGAAGATAACCGAGACCGGCTTGACCGGCAAGGGGTGCACTGCCTGGAGCGCATCACTGCCGGCGTGAAAAAGATGAAGGAACTTATCGATGCACTGCTCAACCTTTCGCGGGTTGGACGGATTGAAATGCGGCAGCAGGAGGTCGACCTCAGCTCGCTCGCTCGCGGGATTTTCCAGCAACTCAGGGAAACCTATCCTGAACGGGCGGTGACAGTCTCTGTCGAAGATGGGCTCAAAGGGAGTGGAGATAAGACACTTCTCGGCATTGCACTGCAAAATCTTCTGGAGAACGCTTGGAAGTACACCTCGCGGCAAGAGCAGGCAAGCATCGCATTCGGCCGAACCGTGAGTAACGGTGAACCTGAGTTTTTTGTTAGAGACAACGGGATCGGCTTTGACATGACCTACGCAGACAGCCTGTTCGGGGTCTTCCGGCGTCTGGTTTCAAACAGCGAGTTTCCCGGAACCGGTATCGGCCTGGCCACGGTGCAGCGGATCATCGCCCGCCATGGCGGGCGCGTCCGTGCTGAGGGGGAACCCGGCCAGGGAGCCACTTTTTACTTCACTCTCTGCAAGTTAGCTCTCCCCTGATCTGCTTCACTCTGAAGGCGCAGAGAAATTCGGTGGCAGAGAGTTCAGCCGCCAGCAACCTCATCATTTCAACAGCAGTGATATCGCCGCTACTGAAGTGTTACCACCGTCACCCCGTTTCCCCCTTCATACTGTTCTCCGCTCCTGAAAGCTGCCACCAGCGGATGCCGCTCCAGATGCTCACGGACTCCTCTACGCAACGCGCCGGTACCGATACCGTGTATCACCCGTACTTCTCCCGAGGATGCCAGAGAGGCATGATTGAGAAACGGCTCCAGAAGGCTCAGCGCCTCTTCCACCCGTAACCCGATCAGATTTATCTCACGAGGCATTTCTTCGTCATCGGTCATCCCCTGGCGAATTTCCCGCCGCTTCTTCTCCGCCTTTCCGGTCGGCAATGTCACATCGCCCAGTGGGACATCGAGTTCCAGGCTGCCGGCCCGGACCCGCAGCCGTCCCTGACGTTGATCAATCTTCAGAACCGTCGCATCACACCCCATTGAACGGACCTGGACTCGGCTCCCCTCTTTAATCTCATCGATAGAAAGTGAACGCTCTCCGGAGATTGAGCGCAGAGCTGCATCCACTTGCAGCTCCTTGGTCTGCAGCTTCTTGCGGGCCACGTCATGCTTCTCGCGACGTGCCTCCTCCAGGATATGGTTCAGCTCCCTGCGGGTGGACTGGATCAGTTCCTTTGCCTCAAGCCACCCCTTCTCCATGCTCGTCCTGCGACGTTCCTCTACCTCAGCCAATAAGGCAATCTGCTTCTGTTCACGTTCCGCGAGAGTCGTTTCACGTGACTCAAGATCCCTTAATTTATCTTCATAGAGATGACGCTGCTCCTTGAGTTCGGACAGATACGCATGGAATTCGCTTCCGACGCTCCCCAGCAACTCCTGCGCATGGGCAACGACATGAGCGGGAAGCCCGTAACGACGAGCGGTCTCAATTGCATGCGACTCTCCCGGTTCCCCTTCCTTGAGGCGATACAGTGGAAGCAGTGTCTGGCGGTCGAACTCCATGGCAGCATTGAGCATCCCTTGACTGCGATGTACAAAGCCGATGATTTCGGTCAGGTGGGTCGTGGCCAGAACCATTGCCCCTCGTCCATACAGCTCTTTCAGTACTGCACAGGCCAGCGCCGCCCCCTGGAGCGGTTCGGTGCCGGTTCCGAGTTCGTCAAGCAGAACCAGGGTCCGCTCATCTGCCCTGCCCAGGATTGCTGAGATTGTCGAAACATGGGATGAGAAGGTTGAGAGGCTGCTTTCTATGGCCTGCTCATCGCCGATATCGACCAGCAGGTTGCCGACCAGGGGGAAGACCGATGAGGATAGTGCAGGGACAGGGATACCGGCCATGGCCATCAGAGAGAGCAGACCAGCTGTCTTCAGAGCAATGGTCTTGCCGCCGGTGTTAGGGCCGGTGATCACCATGATGCGGTTCGACTGCGACACTCCGTCGGGGCCATTCCCCAATCCCAGGTCCAACGGCACCACGGGTGCTCCGCCCCTCCCCTGTTGAAGGAGCAGAAGCAGCGGATGACGGGCCTGAACCAGACGAAGGGAGGCACCCTCGCAGACGATCGGCACCTCGGCACCCAGCTGATCGGCAAATCGGGCAATACTGTTCAGCAGGTCGAGCCGTATCAGCAGGCAAAACTCCACCCTGATTCCGGAAGCATCTTCCCTGAGCCATCCGCATATCTCGCGCAGTATCCGAATCTGCTCACTCTTCTCCTCGGCAGCAAGATTTTCCAGTTCATTCGCCATAGCGATGATCTCGATAGGCTCCATGAAAGCGGTTTCGCCGGTGTTCGAGACATCGTGCACCACACCCGGAACCATCCCTTTCGAGTCCATCCTGACAGGGATTACCCAGCGGCCAGAGCGCTGGGTAATAAAATCGTCCTGAAGAAAAATCGCGACACTCCGCTCACGGACTATCTCCTCAAGCCTTCTGCGAATCCTCGCCGTAAGCCCCCGCTTTTGCCCGCGGATCTCGTAAAGCAGCTTTGAAGCCGTATCCAGCATCCCGCCATCCGTGTCGACAGTTCGCTCAAGTGCCTCAAGTATGTCAGGGAAGCCGGTGACAGCTCCGGCAAGCGCCTTGAGCAGAGGGATGTCCTGACGTGGGACAAACTGGCGGGAAAGGGCCACCAGCAGACGGAAAGGGGGGATGAAGGTCTGGAGATCAATGGGGTTGAGTATCGAATCGTTTGGTCGAAGCATCTCCAGGGAGGGGAGGATATCCTCGAAGATGTCGAGGCGCAGAGGCAGACCCTGCCGAGAGAGGTTGCGAATCTCCTCTACCTGTCCGAAGCAGCGGCAGATCTCGTCCGCTTTTTCAAGCGGCACGATGGAGAGGATCTCTCGACGAGTCGCCTCACTGTGCGCAGTCCGGGCGATCCATTGAAGGACCTTTGTGAATTCGAGCTTCTGGAGGGTATCGGCAGCGATCATTTGAACCTTATAAAGGCGATTGAACCACGGAGAAATGGAGAACCGAAGTAAAATCTGAGCGTTATCATCTTTAGCATATTCTCCATTGAGGTTAAAATTGAAAGGCAGCATTCAATAACATATAGCTGATATTGTTAATAATTCTCCATGTGCTCAGTTTCTCCGTGTTATTGAACTGTTTCTTGTAGGTTTAAACCTTATCCGCGGGATTCTCCTGCTTGCGTAGCGTTTTCCGCCGGCGGCTCGCCTTCTGCTTGCGGATTTTTTCCTGTTCCTTGCTGCGTGGGGTGGCAAGGCCGGCCTCAGCGGCAAGCCTCTCAACGAGTTCGCGGCGCGCCAGGAAGCGGTTAACAGACTGACTCCGGTCGCGCATGCATTTAACTTCGATGCCGCTGGGTCGGTGTGTCAGATGAACACAGGTGGAAGTTTTGTTGACATGCTGACCACCTGCGCCGGAGGAGCGGATGAAGCGCTCCTCAAGGTCCTCTTCGCGAACGCCGAGAAGGGCCATTGACTCGCGAAGCCGGCGGTTCTTTTCCTCAGTTACGGCAAATGACAACATGTCAAAGCCTGAAGCTCAAAACCAGCCCCTTGATCTGTTCAATCCTGGCAGCGATGACGATCCGGTCCTTCTGCTCGGATATGATAAGGCGGTAGAGAGCGTCGGCATGCTTGTCTATCACCGAGATTACCTCATGATAGGCGGGTGCATTTGGGGTACCGCCGAGCAGTTCCACCTTATAGGCCTCGGAGGTCACTTTCCTGGCCAGAACAGCCAGGAGTTCGCGGAAGGACTTGAAATTTGCCATGCTCGGATCCCGCTCAAGGCTGTCTCCGGCCATGTCGATCTCTCTTTTCAGCTCCTCCAGCTCAACCGCGCGGGCGGTGAGCTGCTCTCCGCTAGTCGCAAGGCTGGCGGCAAAAGGTGACGACCGCAAACTTCCGCTTTTTTTGGAATCGGTCCGTTGTGACTTCTTGTCCACGCTTCGTGAGGGAAGCTTATCGTCGATCCGCATGATTCCGACCCCATAAATATTTTCTCATTTTACTTGACAAGATTATATGTTATCTTAAATAAAAAAGTTTACCGAGAGTGAAATGGCACGAGTGAAATTGGAAATTCAGACCGTTGATGGCGAGCAGGTTCCAACCATTATCGCTGAATGCATGAAGTGCGGTAATTCAATTGCCGTAGTAGAACGAGATTATCTCCTGTCTCGCCCTCTTCGATGCAGCCGCTGTAACCACGAACGAAGCCTCAGCTACCGCGAGTACGTCGTAACCTGCGATTCCATTGCCCCGCAACTGCTGGCCCATTCAGCTGCGCGTCTGGACAAGAAGATCCACCGCCTCCACTGATCGTCCACCCCCGCTCCTCACACATCATCAAACTCACCCCTCAAACGATCATTGCGCAACCACCATACAAGCGCCAGCGGAAGTGCTATCCATATGGCAAGCATGAAGAGCGCATTGACCAACCCTACCAGATAGTAGGCCATGGAAGGGGAATCGGACGAGCGCCTGATATACGATACGTAGTCAACAATCTCGTACATTACGCCGATGGCCAGCCCGGTCCACGCGCCCAATTCCAGCCCTTTCAGTGTCCAACTCCTGCGCCCCAGGAAGAGGATCGCCAGGACAAGCATAAGCCCCGAATAGACCGTCAGCACCCAGGGACCCAGCCCATAATCCAGAAAGAAGGTGGTCGAGGAAACCGGTTCCAAAAGGTTCTCGTTTATCCTTGCCAGCAGGCCCTCTTTGCCGCTGTAGTAGCGGGCGAGTCCTATCCCGCCGTAACATGCCATAAGGGCTGATATGGCCAGCACTGCCAAGCCGGTGTAACGGATTGCAGCTGGAAGTTGAAGTAACTCCGGCATCTCTTCCCTGGTGGGAGGCTGTATGAAATTTTCAGAGCGGAGGCTCCGGTTCAGACTCTCCAAATCGGATTTGGCCTGTTCATCCTTCTGCTGTCTCAGTTTTTTCGCCTTGTACTCGCTCCCCTTCAGTCCGCACTTGGGGCAGACGTCAAACATCTCTTCGGTGAATGTCGAGTAGTTGCATACCGGGCAGAGGTTCATCGTATCGGGGTTCCAGCTCTTGTTTGCCGGTTTTTTTACCTGAAACCCGGTCCTGCAGCGAGGGCAGTCTATATACCGGCCATCAAGCGGGACTTCTTGCTCGATGAGCTCACCGACCAACCGGCAGTTGGGGCATTCTATCTTCATCAGGTTGAAGCTCCTTGAATATTACTTCAGTATAAAATATACCAAGATAACCAACGTCTGCAATTGATCGCCTTTATAAGAAGAGCTGAGACAGAAGAAATGAGAAAAATCCCATTCCTTGAAGCGGCAGGTGGCTATCAAAAGTCCAGCGGGCTTTTCCAGGGAATTTGCGGAATTTGCATGAATTTGGAATTTGGGGTCAGGTCTTGAAATATAAGTTAATTGTATTATAGTCCATCCATGGCACGACCTCTACGTATAGAATTTCCCAGTGCGGTCTATCATGTTACTTCACGTGGCAACGCCCGTGCAGACATATTTGCAGATGATAGCGACCGCGAACGGTTCCTCACGACCCTTGGACAGGTTGTAAAACGCTTCAACTGGCTCTGTCATGCCTACTGCCTCATGGGGAACCACTACCATCTCCTTATCGAAACTCCGGAGGGGAATCTTTCCGCCGGGATGCGCCAGTTGAACGGTGTTTATACCCAAGCTTACAACCGTGCACACCGCCAGGACGGTCATGTTTTCAAGGGCAGATTCAAGTCGATTTTGGTGGAGAAGGAGAGTCACCTTCTCGAACTGAGCCGTTACATAGTGCTGAACCCAATACGGGCGGGAATAACTGAGCGCCCGGTAAAGTACCGCTGGAGCAGTTATCTCCCCACCCTTGGCAAAGCTGCTGCACCAGCGTGTCTCAGCACTGAGTGGCTCCTTGGCAACTTTTCCACTTCACTGCCGGAGGCTCGTCGCCTTTATCGTCAATTCGTGAAAGAGGGAATGGCTATCGTCGAATCCCCGTGGAAGAAGCTCTCAGGGCAGATAATTCTCGGGACCGAAACATTCATTCAGCAAACAAAAGAAATGATTGGTGGCAGAGAGGAGCTCCAGGAGATACCGCGAAAACAGCGCCATGTGGGTCGTCCAGATATTACAGAGATATTCCCTCCAGAAAAATATACCTCTAAGCAGGAACGAAATAGATTGATTCGCCACGCCCATGGTAATCACGGCTACACGTTAAAGGAGATTGCTCAGGCACTGGGAGTTCACTATACGACGATCAGTAAGGTGATTAATTGTGAAAAATGATATTTCAAGACCTGACCCCGTAGTCTTTCGGAGATGGCTCTTCATCATTGCCCTGTCGCTCATCATTCCCCTGGTTTCCATAGTTCTGTTGGCTGGTCTTGCCCTGGAAAAAGATCCTCTGGTCGTCAGAACATCGGTTCCGACGGTTGATTCTGCCCAACAAGTGAAATTTCTTGCGAAAACCATTCTGAGCGCTCTTGAAGACCAGCGGGAAATCACCGTGATTGCTGCGTCTGAAAGTGACCTGAATGCCGTTATGCTCCTGGGCGGGCGCGGTGTCAGGCGTTTTTCAGGACAAGCCTTTGTGGAACCGGGTGTTCTTAAAGTGAATATCAGCGTACTAATGCCACGAAATCCATTGGGGAAATATCTGAATCTGCGCGGAGAAATTCTACCGGATGAACGGGGATTGAACTTACATGGTGTTACGATTGGCAAGCTGCCACTGCCCGGCTGGCTGGTCTGGTCTGTGTCGAAAAATCTTCTCAACGTCACAATGGGCAATAATGACGGATCTGTACTGCTGGAGTCGATCAGCTCTCTGGATATAACAAGAGATGCCGTTGTCGTGAAAATAGGCTCTCTGTCCAAGAACAAGGAACGGCTCAAGCGTTTGCAGCAGCTTATGACAAAGCTGGCACAAATCGGCCAGAACGGGAGAAAACAGTGGGACACGGCAGTGATAACACAATACTATACCCGGCTGCTGGAAACTGAACGGCGTTTTCAGCCACCTGCCAAACCATCCCTCGCCGAATTCCTGGGGCCGCTGTTCCAACTGGCCCGCGAGCGTTCGGCTGCGGGAGAACCGGTGACGGAAAACAGTTCGGCACTGATGGCGCTGTCAATCTACCTGGGGAATCCCCTGTTCGACAAGCTTGCAAATATCAAACTACCGAAAGAGCTGCTGAGCAGATCGGCACACCTTCAGAAAGTGCCAGTGGGAGGCAGGCAGGATTTGCGGCTTCATTTTATTGTCTCTGCCGGACTCAAGCTACTCTCCGATCATAGTATCAGCAGCGCAATCGGCGAGTTTAAAGAGTTGCTGGACGCCCACAGTGGGGGCAGCGGTTTCAGCTTTGTCGATCTGGCGGCCGATCGTGCCGGAATCCGTTTTGTCGAAGTTGCCACCGATTCTTCCGGAGGGGCGCGGCGCCTTCAGGAACTCCTGGCTGGCCACTCCAAGGAAGCCCTGTTTTTCCCGATAGTTGCCGATTTGCCGGAGAATATGCCAAAAGCGGAGTTTGAGCAGCGGTACAAGGGGCTGGATAGTGCTGCATACCAGAGTCTTGTACATGAGATTGACCGCCGCATCGATCAGTGTCCGGTCTATCAGGGGAGATAGAGTGTCAGGGGCCAGAAATCTAGGGCTGCAAGACTGTAACTTGGTGTATCTGCATTAGCCTAGCCACCTATTTTACGAATAACTTCTAATCTCCTAAAAAAAGCACGAAAAGCTTACTGATCCATAGTCTTCCCTGACTCTCTGTCCATAGAAATCTTTGCCGCCCATCAGATAGGTGAAGGAGGTCTGGAATCGGCTGGTCCAAAGTGATGCGCCGAACTCGACCGCCGGAACAAAAGGTCGTTTATCCACGCTCGGACCTTTCTCAAAGGAGTTTCCGTCGAGCGTCAGGTCCCTGGCAATCAGGCTCGCGCTTCCCCCTGCAAAAGCGTAGATGCCCCACTTGTGATCCGTCCGGGCATCCTGTGGAAAGGGGAGATAAGCCATCTCACGCAACAGGGTGGTGCCGAAATCATTCGGGAGATGGTAGCCGATGCGTAACTGGGTCTCTGCCCTGGCCTTTATGGAGAGATTCCCCAGCGTGGCGCCACCAATCGGGATCAATTCAATGCCAACCCAGGAATCCGTTGAAGCAAGTGCAATCTTATGGCGGTATTCGTACATCAGATTCAATATCGGTTCATTTTTTAGCTGGCTCCCCCACCCTTGAGGCTTTTTATTCTCAAACACGTAATGGGATACATTTTGAGCCTTCTCCCCGAGTGAATACGGGCCAACAACACCCGCAACTATCTTCAGGCTCTGCTGGCTCTCCCGGCTCTGCAGATGCGTTGTAAGACCAAGATAGAGGATTCCGGCATATGGCCTGTCACGGGGATCCGGCACTGAAATGTCCAGCTCCAACGGGGTATAGAGAAACTGGCTCACCTCGTATGAGGAAAAAAGCTCCCCACGATCTGCCCCAAAGAGATCCCATAATCCGCCTAAGACCCCTGATCCTTTTTGCGTAAAACCCATTGAAAGACCATTGGTGTAGTTCGCATCCGTAGCGTCAAAGGCATCGTTTTCCCAGCAAATCGACAATGCATTAAGCGGATGACCGGCTCCCGACTCTGCCGAAAACGAAGCATCCGCAGAGAAGAAAAGTCCCGGCAACAGGCCGAGAGCAACAACTCCAGCCTTGGCTATCCCTCTCCTCATATCTCACCTCTTCGGTCAAGTCTGTGGTCAATGCGCTTCAGCCCAGTTCTTCCCGTAACTCATATCTACCTTGAGCGGCACAATGAGCGGCACTGCATGCTCCATCTCGTGAACCACCAGCTGTTCCATACGAACCAGCTCCTCTTCCGGCACCTCAAAAACCAGTTCATCATGTACCTGCATGATAAGCCGGCTTGACAGCCCCTCACGCCTGAGCCGCCGGTCGATATTCACCATCGCCTGCTTGATGATGTCAGCCGCCGATCCCTGGATAGGGTAGTTGATGGCGTTCCGCTCGGCAAAGCTCTTCACCGCGAAACTCGGGCTGCCGATGTCCGGGATCGGCAACCGTCTCCCCAGCAGAGTCGTGACGTACCCCTGCTCTCGGGCTATCATGACGCAGGCATCCAAGAAGGCCATTGCTCCTGAATGCCGTTCTTTGTAACTCGCGATGAACTCCTCTGCAACCTTGCGCGCAACTCCCAGCTGGCGTGCCAGGCTGAAGGCCCCCTGTCCGTAGATAACGCCGAAATTGATGGTCTTGGCTTGGCGCCGCATCTCGCTCGTCACCAGCCCCGGCAGGAGTCCAAAGACTTCCGTAGCGGTCCTGGAGTGGATATCCTCATCGTTTTTGAAGGCGTCACAGAAGACCGGATCTTCCGAGAGATGTGCCAGCACCCGAAGCTCGATCTGGGAATAGTCTGCTGAGAGTATGAGACTCCCCTCCTGCGCAATGAAGGCATGGCGGATCCGTCGGCCCTCTTCGGTCCGGATCGGGATATTCTGCAAATTCGGCTCCGACGAGGAGAGGCGGCCGGTGCTGGTCACCGCCTGGTTGTATGAGGTATGGACCCTGCCGTCGATGTCGACAAGAGCCGGCAGCGCATCGGTGTAAGTGGATTTGAGCTTTGTAACCCCACGCTGCTGAAGAAGGAGCCGGGCGATCTCATGCCCTTCCTCTGAAAGCCGCTCCAGCTCGTCTACATTGGTTGACCAGCCGGTTTTCCCCTTGGTCTTTTTCCCCACCGGCAGTTTAAGGCGCTCAAACAGGACCTCGCCAAGCTGTTTGGGCGAGTTGACATTGAACTCGCCACCTGCAAGGATATGAATCTCTCTCTCCAGATCGGCCAGCTGGGCGCCAAGGCCTGCCGAGAGCTCTGCCAGCAGTGGCAGGTCGAGCCTGACACCGGCCAGCTCCATCTCTGCAAGGATCGGCACCAGCGGCATCTCCAGATCAAACAGAAGCCGGTCCATCCCTGCCTCCTCCACCTTGGGCAACAGGAGCCTGTGGAGGAGAAAGGTGGCATCCGCATCCTCGCAAGAATAACGGCTGGCAGTGTCGATCTCTACCTGTGCGAACCCCTTCTGATCCTTCCCCTTTCCGGCAACCTCCTGGTAGGAGATCATCCGGTGGTCAAGGTACTCAATAGCCAGCGAATCTAGCCCCTGGCTGTTACGCCCCGGATTGACGAGGTATGCTGCCAGCATGGTGTCGCACCAGATCCCCTGCATGGCAACACCTGCCGTCCGGAGTACTTGGTAGTCGTACTTGATGTTCTGTCCGATCTTCTTCTTTGAAGGCTCTTCGAGCAGGGGCCGGAGCTGTTCAAGGAGCTGATCACGCTGGAGCTGGGCAGGAACACCGGGATAGGCGTGTCCCACAGGGATGTAGCAAGCCTCGTGCTCACGGAGGGATAACGAAATGCCGACGATTTCTGCCTCGCGCGGGTCGAGACTTGTGGTCTCCAGATCGATGGCAAAGGCATCCACCCGACCCAGTTCCTCCAGCAATGCCGAGAAATCGACTTCGGAGAGTATGGTCCGGTAGTTATCCGAGGTCAGGGTGGAGCGGCTCGTCAGCTCTCTCATAAGAGAGGTGAAGCCGTAACACTTGAACAACTCGCCAAGGAGCTGGTTGTCCGGCAGTTCAGCAACAAAGTCGGCAAAATCATACCGGATCGGCACCCGGCAA
Organism: Geobacteraceae bacterium; assembly: GCA_043725245.1. Lineage (GTDB taxonomy): Bacteria > Desulfobacterota > Desulfuromonadia > Geobacterales > DSM-12255 > Geoanaerobacter. The sequence goes on from JAYSLX010000237.1 coordinate 13,680, forward strand.
TCGATGGTTGCCAGCTGCCGGGAGAGGCGCGCCTGGTCGGCGAATGCCCGCAGGTTATCACCGGTCTTCCCTTTCACCTCGCGTGACCTCGCCAGCAGTGCATCCATGGAACCGAACTCCTGGATCAGCCTGGTAGCGGTCTTCTCGCCAATGCCTGGAACTCCGGGGATGTTGTCGGACGAGTCGCCCGCAAGCCCCAGAATGTCGATCACCTGTTCCGGCCCGACACCGAAACGCTCGACCACTTCAGCAGGACCGGACTCTCTGTCTCTCATGGTATCGAGGAGTCTCACCTGTTCACCCACAATCTGCATCAGATCCTTGTCGCCGGTCACAACTACCGCAGGAATGCCTCGGGAAGAGCAGTCAAGGGCGATGGTGCCGATGATGTCATCCGCCTCATACCCGTCCAGCTCCAGCACCGGTATCCTGAAGGCCCGGACAAGTTCCTTGATCGGCTCCACCTGCATACGCAGGTCATCCGGCATGGCGGAACGATTGGCCTTGTATTCGGGATAGATGTCGTTGCGGAAGGTCTTGCGCGAGAAATCGAAGACCATCACCACATGGGAAGGTTTACGGTCCTTCAGCACTTTCAACAGCATCTGGGTGAACCCGAAGATGGCATTGGTCGGAAACCCGCCCGGCCCGGATAGATGGCGGATGGCGTGGTAGGCACGGTAGAGGTAGGAGGAACCGTCGATGAGGTAAAGGGTGGTATCTGTCATGATGATTGTCCTATCTGCACATCATCACTCTCGGATGCTTCGCGGGTAAACAGCACAAAGGCCATGCTGGGGCGTTTCTGCGACTCGCGCATCGCAAAATGCAGACCGTCGAACCGCCAACCCCGGGCCGTCCATTCGTTCAGCACCTCTTCCAGTGCCTCCTCTGAAACGATATTCACCTCAATCACTTTGTATTTCAACATACGCAGCCCCCTGGATTTATGTGGCAATGGTATCCGATTAAGCAGAGCCGTTCAACTGCAATTCTCTGTATTTTCCGATTCAGAACCGTCCCGATTTGCACCCTCTACAATTGGTGCTAAAATTTGATTTAAGGAGAGGAGGTGAAAGAGTGATAAACGCAACAGGTCTTGTATCAACCAACGAACAGGGAAGCGAGGAGCTACGGTATGATAAATGAGCTGCAGACTTTAGAGAAAAAAACCGAACTGACTGAGCAGCACCTTGAAATCGACTACCAGCGCAAGGACCTCAAGGAGAAGCGTGCTCTTGCCAAGACGACACTCTACGACGGCTCCAAGAAGCTGAAACACATCGTACCAAAAGGTAAACGGGTCTGATAAACCCAGTTAGGAGTTTCATATGGCTATAGTAAAATACAATCCGATCAAGGAACTCCGCTCAATGCAGGAGCAGATGAACCAGCTTCTTGACCTGGCATGGAATCGCGAGACAGGTGAAGACCTGCGCGATGGGGTATGGCAGCCGGCTGTCGACATCTACGAGGATGATGAGTCGGTTGTGATAAAGGCTGAGGTTCCGGACGTGGACCAGAAGGACATCGAGGTAAAGATCGAAGACAACACCCTGACTCTCAAAGGGGTACGCCGCCACGACCACTCGATAAAGAAAGAGAACTACCACCGGGTTGAACGCTACTACGGCAATTTCCAGCGAAATTTCCAACTCCCCCACACCATTGACCAGGAGCGGATCAAGGCGGCCTGTGACAGAGGGGTGCTGACCATCACGCTTCCGAAAAAACCGGATACGACACAGAAACAGATAACCGTTGAAGTGAAATGAAATGTGTAGGGGCGCGGTCTGTGACCCGCCCGTTATTTTGTTTGTGGTTCTGGGCGGGTCACAGACCCGCCCCTACAGGTTCATGCTGCCGGTACGATACCCTTCAAGGTCCAAGGCGATATATTTGAATCCGGCCCTTTTGAACTCTTCAACAACATTGTTACGCAACTCTCCATCAAATATCCGTACAATCTCATCCTGACCCAGTTCGATCCGCGCCGTCTCACCGTGAAACCTTACCCGGTAGACCCTGAACCCTTTTGCTTTAAGGAACTCTTCGCACTGCTCGATCATCTTCAACCGACCGGCGGTGATCTCGACGCCATACGGGAAGCGGCTCGCAAGGCAGGCATAGGCCTGCTTGTCCCAGGTGGGCAGCCCAAGCAGACGACTTAACTGCCGGACATCATCCTTTGTAAAACCCGCCTCCAGAAGCGGACTCCGGACGTTGAGCTCACCGGCAGCCCTCCGACCCGGACGATAGTCACCCAGATCATCGCAGTTGGTACCATCGCAGATATACGCAAACCCCAGATCAGCAGCCTTGACAGAGCAGATATGGAATAGTTCCTTCTTGCAGTGATAGCAGCGATCCCTCGGATTGGCGCTATATCCGGGGATCTCCAGTTCGTTGGACTCAACCGTCACCTGTCGTGCGCCGATCAGTCGGGCAAGCCTGACCGATTCCAGGAATTCGGACTCGGGATAGGTCGGCGAGGTGGCGGTAATGCCGCAGGAGCGCTCCCCCAGGACGTCATATGCTACCTTCAGGAGGAGGGTTGAGTCCACACCTCCCGAAAAAGCTATCAATGCGGAGCCCATCTCCACAAGAATCTCTTTCAGCACCTCATGCTTTCCCTGCAATTCAGCCATCAAGTCACCTTTGGTCCTGACTGGCGCGACGCCTTAGGGTCATCTTCAGGCTTGA
>JAYSLX010000238.1:0-5999 GCA_043725245.1 Geobacteraceae bacterium
CAAAACAGCAGCTACATCAACAATATTAATGCGTTACACTAACAACCAAAACAACGGATATGCCGGACTTGATGATGTAAAGCCCGACAGACTCCTAGAGACAATAAAGGCCCTGCATCGTTCAGGTGTCAGGATTGCCATAGGGCTGGAGATGTTTCGGGCCGAGAGCCAGCAGTATCTCGATCACTGGGTGGCAGGAAAGCTGGACGTGCTGACCTTTATGGAGATCTACCGTGACAACTGGACCATTCCATGGGAGTTGTACGACTCCATCTTTCTCTATGCACGCAACAACGGGATTCCGCTTATCGGGCTGAATGCCCCTCGTGAAATCATGCAGAAAGTCTATCGTCAGGGTTTTGAAGCTCTGAACCCGGAAGAGAGGGGACAACTTCCGCCGGATGTCACCTGCAGAGTGGACAAGCCGTACATGGATTTCGTTCGGCGCAACTTTGTCATGCACACTGCCGACCCGACGATGTTTCTCCATTTCTGTGAGGCGCAGTTGCTGAGAAACAAGGTTATGGCCGACCGTCTGGTGAGCTATCTTGCCAAGGAGCCGGATAGGGTTGTTGTGGTACTGGCTGGGGTGGGACATGCGATGCGGAGGGGTGTGCCTGACGAAGTGGGGGGATTGAGGCCTCTGCAAATGCGAGTTGTTATGCCGGTGCTGCATGAGGTGGCAGCCGAACCTCTGAACAAAAAGGATGCTGATTACGTGCTGAAAGAGTAGTCCGGAGCGATCACGATGCCAGCAGTTCCTTTCGGGCGAGGTAATGATAGAATTCGTCCATCACCAGCGATCTGTTTTCACACTGTGAGCTGATAACATTTTTCAGGTTGATGAAGGCATCAACCTCCACCTCACGGAACTCGCAGGCAATTCCGTTCTCGTCCTGCCTTACCACGATTCCGTTTACATCTATGTACTCTTCGTCGCTGGTTGTGTCTGCCGGGGGTAGGGATATGGTCAGTTCAACGACGGAGTCGATCTCAACCCTGGAACTGGATATGACATATACTCCGTAAAGTGACAGGTTTTCCGACATGCCTCTGAACCACTGGCCTTTGGCGTTCATCAGTACCTCGGACTGGTAAGGTATCCTTGTGAATCTTCTTGCCTCGGCCATTACTTTCTCCCTTGCACAAGCGCAAAAACATCATTCCATAAATACAAAACAAAGGATGTCTGAGCTAAGTCACAGTGCTCGTTTATGAGTTAAGCAATACTTATGCCTGGTTGAAGAGATTTCTTCGCTTGGGTTGGATGTCGATGTTACTTTGCCGTAATCATGGACGAATTACTCCTGATGAAGTATCTCGTTCAATGGATTGTGGGTCAATATATGATTAAGCGGCAGGTCATTGTGTAAAGAAACCCGACAGGTGCCAAGAAGTAATTGGTTGGCGCTGAGTAACTGATCGACTGCCTGCAGCTGCCGGCAGCGACCATGTGGATCTCATGAAACCTCATAAGATGCTGATGTAAAGGATTTAACCGGGTTCTGTGCGGGGAGTTTCCAGCTTTATTCCCGCTCTGTGAGAGCAAATGTGGATGTCGATTTTCCGACAATTTCATCTAGTCGGGAGTTTTTGGACGCAGCTTTTATTCGGAGCCTCTGGATGCAATACGTTTTTTGTTGACAAAGCTGCCCGCAGCTCAGCAAAATCAACGCGATGCGTTGAGATGTGGTCCGTTAAGGTATCTCTGTCTAGTGCCGATATACTAAAACATGGTGCGATATGGGTAACCCAGAACTTTGCATAGGACGTCAGCCTATCCTTGACAGGCGGCAACAGATAGTCGGCTTCGAGCTTCTTTTCAGGTCGGGGGACTGTCGGTTTGCCGATTTTACCGACTATCTCAAGGCCTGTGCAGAAGTCATCGACAGTGCCCTGTCCGGGTTTGGGATACAGAGTCTGCTTGGCTGCCATAAAGGGTACATCAACATGGTCACCGATCTGTTGATGTCCGAAAACGTGGAGCTCCTTCCACGTGGGCAGGTTGTCATCGAGCTGCTGGAATCGGTGCCGATCGGCGATCCGGTGATATTGACCCGTTGTCGTGAGCTTAAGGAGATGGGGTTTAGCCTGGCTCTTGATGATCACAACTACTCTCCCGAATTCGAGAAGTGCTATGATGTCGTTGATGTAATAAAGGTAGATGTACTGGGCAGGCACCGGGAGGAGTTGGCCGCAGAAGTAGCGCATTTTCGTCGCTGGCCCTTGACCTTGGTGGCCGAGAAAGTCGAGACTGAAGAGCAGTTCCTGGTATGCCGCGATCTTGGGTTTGATCTGTTCCAGGGGTATTACTTTGCCCATCCTGCCGTCTTCCGCCAGAACCGGCTCGAACCTGGGGAGGTAACCATTCTGAACCTCGTCAACCAACTTCTTTCGGATGAAGATATCTCGGTCATCGAGGAGACCTTCCGGCAGAATCCCAACCTTACCTACAATCTGCTCAGACTGGTAAACTCGGTGGGTGTAGGCACGCGCGAGAAAATCCGTTCCCTGCGTCACGCCATCACGGTACTTGGACGAGATCAGCTGCTCCGCTGGCTGCAGATTGCGATATATGCCAGCCGGGATTCTCGCGGAGACAGAAATCCGCTGCTGGAAATCGCCGCTATGCGCGGAAGGCTTATGGAGCTGATCGTGAAGGGGGGATACAAGGAGGCGGGTCCTGAACTTGCCGACTCTGCCTTTATGGCCGGCATTCTCTCGCTGGTTGACGTGCTTTTCCATGTGCCGATGGCCGAACTGACATCCACTCTCAATCTCTCCGAAGATATCAGCCAGGCGTTGCTCTGCAGGGGGGGTGAGGTGGGGCGATTGCTCAGTCTGGTGGAGTCTCTTGAACAGTACGACTTTACTACTGCTGCCGTTCTGATGGGGCAGGCAGGCCTGTCTGGCGAGATCCTCCTTGCTGCAGAGGCAGAGTCGATCAACTGGTCGAGTCATCTAGGTGGTAGGAGCTGAGCCGAACCTGAACGTTCATTGTGTGGGATTCTGGATCCATCGTAATTTTATGATAGTATCAGCGCAGATTTATTAATTCTGTGCGGGGGAGAGAAGCTGTGAGCTCAAATGCCATAACCTTTGAAGAGATCATGTTCACCATTATGTCGGCCACACAGGATACCTTCAAGAGTTACCTGAACATGGACCTATATGCAGGCAAGGTTGAGAGAAAGGTGGAGCCGCTGGACTCGGATGTGGTCGGGATCGTCGGGGTTGCCGGCGAGAGGGTCGGCTACATCATGTTTGCTGCCGGTGCAGATACTGCCATGCTGGTTTCCAGGGAGTTACTGATGGTAGACGAGCCTGACGAAGAGTCTGTCCGCGATGCTATTGGCGAACTGACCAACAACATTGCCGGGGTGTTTAAGACAAAGTACCATGAGCAGTATGGCAGCGTGGCGCTGGGGCTTCCTCTGGTCGTTTCGGGTAAGATCAGGCCTCTCAACGAGCCGCTGGAGGCGGCTGCAGACAAGCCCAGCATGAACGTTCAATGCAAGGGGGTGACCATCCCCTTCAGGTCGATGGACGGGAAGGCAGAGTTTCGTGTAATGGTTTATATGTAATACTTTCCGAAAATATCTTGATCATCTCCCCCATATGTGGTAATAACTCATCCTTTCAGAGCGGCCTACGTGTCGCCACGCTCCTTGCTCCGGGTCGGACCGGGGCTGAGTAAACCGTGAGGAGGAAACATATGAAGAGGATGTACGAGACGATTTACATCGTCCAGCCTGACTTGGCAGATGACGACCTGAAGGGTCTCACTGTAAAGATTCAGGAGATTGTCACCAGCATGAAGGGCGACCTGAAAAAGCTGGATGACTGGGGGCTCAGGAAGCTTGCCTACCCCATCGAGAAGTTCAATCGCGGGCGTTATTTCTATCTCCGTTTCGACGGTGATGCCCCTCTGATTGCCGAGCTGGAGCGTAAGATGCGCCTGGACGACAAGGTGATACGCTATCAGAGCGTCAAGCTGGAGAAGGAAGCTGCGGTTCCTGCAGTAGCACAGGCTGCAGTTACCGAGGCAGAGGCAGAGGCCCCCGAGGCCTCCGAGGAATAATCCAATTTATCCGGGAGGAATTAGATAGATGAGCGAAGAAAGAGCACCCCAGAGAAGTTCAGGCCCCAGGAAGAAGAGGCCATTCCAGCGCCGCAAGGTCTGCCGCTTCTGTGCAGACAAGCAGGTTACCATCGACTACAAGGATCCGCGGACTCTCCGCTATTTCATCACCGAGCGGGGCAAGATCATTCCCCGCCGGATATCCGGCAACTGTTCCAAGCACCAGCGGGAGATCACCGAGGCGGTCAAACGGGCGCGCAACCTTGCCCTTCTGCCGCTTGCCGGCTCGCACGTAATGCCTTAGGGTTTTACGATGACCTTCCCCACCAAGGGAATCCTGCTGGATATCCTGAAGGGAATCATCGCGACGGTTGCCCTGTTTCTGGCATACGTCACTCTGCCGCTGTTCGGGATGCTGGGCGGAATGCTGGCCCCCTTGCCGGCGGTGTATTACACGCTTCGCATCGGCAGAGCCCCTGCCGTGATAATCATTCTGGCCTCAACCGCACTGCTTGCAGCAGTTGCTGACCCTTCTGCCGCTGGGGTCTACCTGCTACAGGCTGCCAGCGTGTCGCTTTTGCTGCCGCTCTTCGTCGAGACCGGGAGCACGGCCCGAACCATAGTCCTGACCACAGCAGGCAGTTTGGCGTTTATTATGATTGCCGGCATTATTTTTACCGTGAGCCGTGGGATAAACCTCGATACCGAGGTTTTGAAATGGCTCAGTGCCGGGATTGCCCAGACCGCTTCACTCTATTCCAAGAGCGGGTTGAAAGAGAGTGAACTGCAGTCCCTTCAGCAGGGCTTGCAGCAGGCTGGTACACTGATGGGGCGGATATACCCAGCAATGCTTGCAATCAGCCAGGCCGGCATAGTCATGGCAAACATGATGGCAGTTGCCGGGTTTGCCCGGCGGGGCCACTTTCAGGTGACCATCGGTGAGTTCCGGGATTTCAGGAACATAGACCAGTTGATCTGGCTGCTGATAACTGCCGGTTTTGCCATGATGCTGGACTATGACATGGTCACCCGCGTGGCGCTCAACGTACTCCTGGTGGTGCTGTTCGCCTACTTTTTCCAGGGTCTGGCTGTTATCTCAAATTTCTTTACCCGATTTAACGTTCCACCTTTGGGGCGATTCTTCTTCTACCTTTTCCTGCTGCTCCAACCCTACCTTCTGGTAGGGATTGCAGCACTGGGCATATTCGACATGTGGGGCAATTTTCGCGCCCCCAAAAAACAAAACCTGTGAAACATCAGGCTGGGAGGAAACATCAATGAAAGTGATTCTCAAGGAAAACCTGGAAAACCTCGGTCATATCGGCGACATCGTCAAGGTGGCTCCGGGCTATGCCCGAAACTTCCTGCTTCCCCGCGGGTTTGCCATAGAGGCAACGCTCAAGAACGCCAAATCGCTTGAGCATGCAAAGCGTCAGTTGGAGTACAAGAAGAACAAGGTGTTTGAGCTGGCCAAGGGATTGGCTGCCAGAATCGAGTCTCTGACCCTTACCATCAGCCACAAGGCCGGTGAGGAAGGTAAGCTGTTCGGAGCAGTGACAACCATGGAGCTGGCAGAAAAGCTCAAGGAACAGGGGATTGAGATCGACCGTAAGAAGATCGTGGCTGAACCGATAAAGCATATTGGCGAGTCAACCGCAACCATCAAGCTCCACCCTGAAGTGACTGCAACCCTCAAGGTCGTGGTTGCAAAGGCCGAGTAAGCGATATAACGTTGGACAAATCCCAGGCGGCCAGGCTTTATGTCTGTGCCGCCATTTCTTTGACCTGATAGATTTTACATAACAAGCAGCTTCTCTTCATCTTCCCCGTAATTCCCCTTGACAGCAGCCGTTGGACACGCTACTTTATCGCGGCTAACCCATTGGTTTGCATTCTGTTTTTCAGTCTCGCCACATCC
>JAYSLX010000239.1:0-6490 GCA_043725245.1 Geobacteraceae bacterium
AGAATCTCTTTCAGCACCTCATGCTTTCCCTGCAATTCAGCCATCAAGTCACCTTTGGTCCTGACTGGCGCGACGCCTTAGGGTCATCTTCAGGCTTGAGCCCCATCGATTCTCCCCTTTCACAGAGGGTGGCCAGGGTTATCGATGCAAACAGCTCCTCCAGCCGGTCGGCAGCCTCAGTCCAGACCGTCTGGGTAACACAGCCGCCCGCGAAGCCGCAGCTTCCCTTCTTCCGGCGTCGCTTCCCCGGAGAGCAGTCAACCAGCAGCAGGTCCCCCTCTGTTGCCTGGACGATGTCCCTGACCGAGACATCGCTGAGCGGCCGGGCAATGAGGTACCCCCCCTGCGGGCCCCGCTTGCTTTTTAGAATCCCTGCACGCTTGAGGTTTTGGAAGATCTGTTCCAGGTAGCGCGGCGAGATCTCCTGACGCCGGGCAATATCCTGGATCTGAACCGGGCGGTAACCCGCATGATAAGCAATGTCGAACAGTGCCCGCAATCCATAGCGGCTCTTGGTCGAAAGTCGCATGAAATCCCTCCTTGGATCACCAGTGTTTCTGCGGCGGCTCTACCCGCCCCAGCAGAATGATTTCGCCTTCGATTACCTGAAAAGAATCGCCGTACTCATTGATCCAGCGGTTTCCTTCTTCAAGTGGGGCTGGAACCTCGCGACGGCCGAGAAATACCTCTTCTCCACCGATGTAGGCAAACCATTCCAGATTGCCGTTCATCCATAACGTGCTTTTGAGTTCCACTACCAACCTCCTGGGGAATTAAGTGAGTGACGCGATGTTACCGGAATAGCTGACCATGGTCAAGTGGCACCTGATTTTGCTTGTTGAGCAGAATCATTTTTGCTATGAAAGATCTGTCTTCAGACTCATGACATACTGGAGGATCACCTGATGGAATTCACCAAAATGCACGGCGCGGGCAACGATTATGTGTATGTAAACTGCTTCCTGGAGAGCATTGACAACCCCTCACGAGTCGCCATAAAGGTCAGCAACCGCAATTTCGGCATCGGCTCCGATGGCCTTATTCTGATAATGCCGTCGGACAAGGCCAACGTCCGGATGCGGATGTTCAACTCCGACGGTTCAGAGTCGGAGATGTGCGGAAACGGCATCCGCTGCGTAGCCAAGTATGCCTTTGACCACGGCATAGTCGACAAAAAGGAGATTTCCGTTGAGACCGGCGCAGGCATCCTCACCCTGCAGCTCTTCACCGGAACCGACAACAAGGTAGAGCGTGTGCGGGTCAATATGGGAAAACCGCGCCTCACGCGTGCCGAGATCCCCATGCTGGGCGAGGCCGGTGAGCAGGTTGTGAGTCAGCCGCTCAATATCCTCCACACGGTCTTCAACATCACCTGCGCATCCATGGGGAATCCGCACTGCGTAATCTTTGTCGAAGATGTCCAGCAGTTCCAGGTTGATAAATACGGTTCCCTGATCGAGAATCATGAGATGTTCCCACGTCGCACCAACGTGGAATTTGTGCAGATCATCTCCCGCACGGAGGTGCGCCAGCGGACCTGGGAGCGTGGCGCAGGCGAGACCCTGGCCTGCGGGACAGGAGCCAGTGCAGTCTGTGTGGCAGGGTTCCTGAACGGCCTCACCGAGCGCAAGATCCTCAATCACCTCTCAGGTGGAGACCTGGAACTTGAGTGGGCCGAGGATGGATTTCTCTATATGACCGGACCTGCTACTGAGGTCTTTTCCGGAGAAATCGACATCTGACATGTAGGGGCGGGTTTCAAACCCGCCCTCATCAGGGCAGGTCTCAGACCTGCCCCTACGGGAATCTGAATGACCAACTGTCCGATGTGTTCCAAGTGGTTTCAAGAGCCCGATCTGCGGATCGCCGAGTTCGACCACTGCTATCTCCTCCTTAACCGCGACCAGTTCTTCGCCGGCTACTGTTTCGTACTCACAAAGAGCCATGTCACCGAGCTTTTCCACCTTGACAGACAGACCCGTTCTGCAGTCATGGAAGAGGTAAACATGGTGGCCGAAACCCTCTTCAGAATTTTCAGGCCGGATAAAATCAACTATGAACTCCTCGGCAACATGGTGCCGCACATGCACTGGCACCTGGTTCCACGTTTTGCCACCGACCCCCTCTGGCCCAAACCCATCTGGAGCGAGTCGCATGAGCCGGTCACTCTTTCAGCAGCGGAATATGCCGAGAGAATACTGATGGTACAAAAAGGATTGAGGCCACAATGACAGACTATCTCGGTGCTCACATGTCGATCGCCGGCGGCCTCCAGCTTGCTCCAGAGCGGGGGAAGAAAGCAGGCTGCGGGGTGATCCAGATATTCACCCAGAACTCCAACCAGTGGAAAGGGAAGATGCCGACCGACTCGGACGTCGCTCTCTTCCGTGAAAAGTGGGAGGAAGCGGGGCTTCACGACATCGTAAGCCACGACATCTATCTCGTGAACCTTGCTGCAGCACCCGGAAGCGAAGTGAGGGAGAAGAGCATCGCCGCCTTCGGTGAGGAGATGGAGCGCTGCAGCCGTCTCGGCATCTCCAAAATCGTCATGCATCCGGGTTCGCACCTGGGAGAGGGAGAGGGTATCGGCATCAGGCGGGTGTGCGAGGCTTTCGACCAGCTGTTTGCCTCTACACCTGACTTCACCGGGCAGGTACTGCTTGAAACCACCGCAGGCCAAGGCTCGAACCTCGGATACACCTTCGAGCATCTAGCTGGCATAATCGACGGCTCGGCCTTCCCTGACCGCTTCGCCATCTGTTTCGACACCTGCCACACCTTTGCCGCCGGTTACGACCTCACCACCTTGGAGAGCTACGAGCTGGTTTGGGCAGAATTCGACCGGATTGTCGGGATCAACCGCCTCGCATGTTTCCACATCAACGACTCCAAAAAGGGGCTCTCCTGCCGAGTGGACCGCCACGAACATATCGGCTTGGGTGCAATGGGTCTGGAGCCATTCCGCTTCATTATGAACGACTCCCGCTTTGCGACCATACCCAAGATACTCGAAACCCCCAAGGGGGATAACGACGAGATGGACGAGGTAAACCTCAAGGTATTAAGGGGATTGATAAAAGCATAAGGGGCCAGGCCATGGACAAAAAGATCGAGATCATCCAGACCGACATCACCACGCTGGCGGTTGACGCCATCGTGAACGCTGCAAACAACACCCTGCTGGGCGGTGGCGGGGTGGACGGCGCCATCCACAGGGCTGCAGGGCCTGAGCTGGTTGAGGAATGCGCCGGGCTTGGCGGCTGTGAAACAGGAGACGCCAAGATCACCGGCGGGTACAGACTGCCGGCGGGGCATGTGATCCACACCGTCGGCCCGGTCTGGCATGGCGGACAAAAGAAGGAGCCTGAGCTCCTCCGGAACGCCTATCGTCGCTGTTTTTCAGTAGCGCATGAGAACGGCCTGAAGTCAATTGCATTCCCTGCCATCAGCTGTGGCGTCTATGGATTCCCCATGGAACAGGGGTGCCGGATCGCACTAGAGGAGGCACAGAAGGCGCTCCATAACTTTCCGGAGCTGGAACGGGTCATCTTCACCCCGTTTGGCGACGAGGCAGCACGTATCTACAGGGAAACTTTGAGAGCGTTTTTGATGAAGGAAGGTGCATGAAAAGTCGTCAGGAAGGGTCTGTGATCAAACTCTGAGTAGCAAAGCAAAAGCCTTGTCGGTTTTTTTTACACACTTCAAAGTCAGGCCATTCCCTCATTAGCGCCCCACCCCAGAACATTCACAATTCAAATCAGTTACAGACCACCTCTCTAATTGGCGCAAATATTGTATATCATGTTTACATACAACTTTGGTCGCATTTATTATAACCAAACAGGTATCAAACTAAAGGCAAAGACCCTTGGAGGGAAATCATGAAGACCTGTAAACTGACATTCGTAGCACTCATCGCAGCGGCAGCATTCGCAGGAACAGCATCGGCATATACTGTTAACATCCAAGATAAATATTTCGGAGCTGATCCTACCGGAAACTATCGTGATTTTGAACCAGGCGGAAAACCTGTTGACGTTATTGGAACTAATTCAATATTCAATATCACGCAAATGAATGTCAATTTCAGCAACAGGAATAGATTATCAAGCGTTGCAATTGAAACGCATTATGTAAATCCGCTTTCAGATGTTGGTTCGTCTCATACAACTCTTGGAGATCTGTTCATTAGTACAAATGGGTATCATACAACTGATATGAACCGTGACGATATGTTTACAGGCGAACAATGGGAATATGCTCTTGTTTTGAGTGCACATGATTTTGGCAATACACTTCCTACTAGTCGTACCTTAGATCTCTACAAGGTAGCAGCTAATCGCTCCAATATTATCAAAACCTCTGCACCAGCCGGTTATATTTATCGAGAAAATCAAGAGACTCAGATTAACACTACTAAAACATATTGTGATCCGACCACAGGGGCACGGAAAACCTATAGGCTTGGCACAATTGGTTCATGGAATATAACTACTGTCCGTGATACAAAGTTGCCAGGCATCCTCACATTCTCACTTACAGAGACCAGACTGGTCGATCAGTATCTATCGTCTAACGATTTCGGCTTCCATTGGAACATGACCTGCGGTAATGACACCATAGAAGGTGGCGCATCCACTCCTGTCCCCGAACCATCCACCTTCGTGCTTCTCGGGGTCGGCCTGCTTGGAGCAGGACTCATTCGCAGGAGAAACCGGAAGTAGAAACACTCCCACAGGTAATGGAAAAGGGGCTGCCTTCATGGCGCCCCTTTTCCATTTTTAGTTTATACCCCCGCATTGTCGAAATCCTTTACACCTAAGAGTTGCTTCTTAACCAGCACATCCTTCATCCTGCCTCCCTCATCGAAAGACAACACTGTCGAAACGGCCAAACCCTTGTCATGCCCTGCTATTCCTGCATTCATAAACTTTAAGCTCCCGTACATAATATAGAGGACTGGGTTTGATATGAGTGCCGTAACACCAAAGGGATCGGATTATCCGGGGCCTGCAGGATCCTTAAGCTGTCGAAATTCTTTACGCCTTCCTGAATGCCGGCCCCTTCACTTGATAAGATTAATAACGATGGTTGTTTTCGGGCAACTTCCTGATACCTTTTCTATAGCACATTTGACCGCAACGATTAAAGCAACAGGAGGGGTTATGAATCGATTCTGTCTGTTTGTATCGGGGATTCTGCTGGCAATCTGCGCTGTCTTACCGGCAGTGGCCACAGCAACACAGGTCGAGGGAAAAGCCGTAGAGTATCGCTCCGGCGACACTGTGCTGAAAGGATACCTTGCCGTGAACAGGGCCATAAAGGGGAAACGGCCTGCGGTCCTGGTGGTTCACGAGTGGTGGGGGCACAATGAGTATGCGCGTAAACGGGCCAGGATGCTTGCCGAACTTGGCTACACCGCCCTTGCCGTTGACATGTTCGGAGACGGCAAGCAGGCGAACCATCCCGATGAAGCAGGAAAGTTTGCCGGTGAGGTTATGAAGAATTTCGAAACCGGCAAGGCACGGTTCAATGCTGCTCTAGAGCTCATCAAACAGCAACCTGACGTTGACAGTGAAAGGATTGCGGCTGTCGGCTACTGTTTCGGAGGCGGTGTCGTCCTCAACATGGCACGTCAGGGGGCAGACCTCAAGGGTGTGGCCAGCTTTCACGGTAGCCTCAGCGCAGTAATGCCGGCGGGAAAGGGGGTCATAAAGTCCAGGATTCTGGTATTGAACGGCGCAGATGACAAGATGATCCCCCCTGAAATGGTGAAAGCCTTCAAAAATGAGATGAGTACAGCCGGAGCTGATGTGCGCTTTATCAACTATCCCGGCGCCATGCACAGCTTCACCAACCCGGATGCGGATCGTTACGCCAAGGAGTTCGACCTCCCGATCGCCTATAACAAAAAGGCTGATCAGGCCTCCTGGAAGGAACTGAAGAAGTTCCTGAAGGAGATATTCAAGACTCCGCAGAAGGCTGTTGCAAAATGAAAGCTGTTATCCAGCGAGTCTGCGAGGCCAGGGTTGAGGTCGATACTGCAATCGTCGGTGCAATCGGCGCCGGCATCCTGGTGCTGCTCGGGGTGGAGCAGGGCGACACCGAGCGTGATGCCGCTTGGCTGGCAAAGAAGATCGTGGGACTCCGGATTTTTGAGGACACCGCAGGCAAGATGAACCTTTCGCTGATCGAGGTCGGCGGTGCCCTGCTGGTTGTTTCCCAGTTCACCCTGCTGGGGGAGTGCAACAAGGGACGGAGACCGTCATTCATTGCGGCTGCGCAACCGGAAGAGGGGAAGCGGCTTTACGAATATTTTGTCGGGAAGGTGCGGGAGACCGTTAAGACGGTAGAAACCGGCATATTTCAGGAAATGATGAAGGTGCATCTTGTAAATGACGGACCAGTGACATTCATTCTTGATTCGAGAATCCGCTAAACACTCATCTGCTGCGTTACGCTCAATCTTCGTCGCTGCGACGTAGCCTCC
>JAYSLX010000240.1:0-5611 GCA_043725245.1 Geobacteraceae bacterium
GGTAACCTTTGCATCAATGTCGGTCCCCACTACCAGGAAGTTGTCGAGCGACATACCACGCTCAAGGACGATAAGTGCCCCGATCTTCCTTATAGAAAGGGCCTCGACCGCGGCTGTAAGCTCATCAAGAAGCTCGGTCAGATCATCCTGGCGCACAGCATGTCTGTGTCTATCTCGGCTGAGGTTAACCAGTGCACGCCGTATATCGTGCTGAAAGATTATCACCACAACTATCAGGGTTGCAGAGATAAATCCGTCAAGCAGCCATCCGAGAGTCTCAAGACCGGTCAACCTGGCTCCCAGATAGACCAGGAAGGCCACTGTAAGCCAAAAGAATAAACGTAAAGCCATCCCTCCGCTTTTGAGAAAAAGCAGGAAATGATAGATTATCACCGCCACCAGGGCTATGTCGAGAAGGTGCAGCATCCAACTGAACTCTCGCAGTATATTGGTCATGGGAATCACCACGCGATTTCAGTGATTGTGAATCGGCAGAATGCCTGCGGAAGGATATGGTTAAGGATCTAAACCGTCTCTTATAGCATATGACATCAGAGCCACGTCGCGCATGGCACGTATGTCATGAACCCTTACAATAGAGGCTCCATGCAGGATAGCAGCAGCAATCGATGCCGCAGTGCCGAAGAGTCGATCCCCCACCTGTTTTTCGAGAACCGCACCTATGAAAGACTTGCGGGATGAGCCTACAAGAATGGGACGACCCAGAGGAGTAAACTCGTCTAAACGGCGGAGAATCTCCAGATTTCCCTGTACGTCCTTACCAAAACCTATGCCGGGATCGAGGACCGTCCTATCGCATCCGATCCCTGCAGCATCTGCCATGGAAAGGATATTGCCGAAAAAGGAGAGAATCTCCGGCACCAGATCCTGGTAGGCCGTATCCCGCTGCATATCCGCAGGCCTGCCACGAGTATGCATCAGCACCACGCCTGCACCCGATCCGGCAATTATACCGGCCATCTCAGGGTCAAAAGTGAGTGCACCGATATCATTGACGATCTCTGCACCAGCAGCCAATGACTCGCGCGCTACTACAGATTTGTAAGTGTCGATGGAGATCGGGATCTTGAGATGCCCGGCAAGCCGTTCGATGACAGGGATTACACGTCGGAGCTCGTCACTTTCTGAGAGGGATTCGGCAAAAGGGCGAGTACTCTCTCCTCCGACATCGATAATATCGGCACCCTCTGCTTCCATAGCAAGGGCGCGGTCAACGGCAAGCTCCAGGTCGAAGAACTTACCTCCGTCGGAGAATGAGTCGGGAGTAACGTTCAAAACCGCCATGATGCACGGTTTCCTGCCTAGTTCAAGGGAACGGCTACCGCACCTCCATATCAGTGGAGAAGTAACGATCACTCACCCTGAGAAGGCGTAGCTACTGGAGATATATCTCCACCCTCAGATGGAGTGATCACAGGGTGAACGATCCCCTCAACCTCCGCACCGGTCAGGTTTTCTTTTTCTATCAGTTCCTTTGCCAGTTTATGGAGCAGTTCCTGGTGCCCGCTGAGCATTTGCACTACCCTGGCATAGTTCTGGTCAACGATCCGTCTGATCTCGTTATCAATCTCGACAGCCGTAGCCTCGCTGAAATTTTTATGCATCGCCATATCTCGGCCGAGGAAAATCGACTCGTCCTTTTTGCCGAAGGTTACCGGCCCCAGCTTCTCGCTCATGCCCCATTCGCAAACCATCTTGCGGGCAATCTCGGTGGCCCTCTCAATGTCGTTGCCGGCACCTGTAGTCATGCTGTTGAATATGATCTCCTCTGCAGCACGGCCACCCATAAGCACAGCAATTCGGTCAAGGAGTGACTCCTTAGTGTAGCTATGCTTGTCCTCTATGGGGAGCTGCATTGTGACACCCAGTGCTCGACCGCGAGGTATAATGGATACCTTATGGATAGGATCGGTGCCAGGGATCAGCTTGGCAACCAGTGTGTGGCCCGCCTCGTGGTATGCGGTGTTCTTCTTCTCCTCATCAGAGATAACCATGCTACGCCGTTCCACACCCATCAGGACCTTGTCCTTGGCATCGTCAAAGTCGATCATCTCTACGACGGTCTTTTCCTTGCGGGCAGCCAGGAGCGCAGCCTCGTTAACTACGTTGGAGAGATCAGCCCCTGAGAAACCAGGCGTGCCACGTGCAATGACCCCAAGGTCCACCTCCGGCGAGAGTGGCACCTTCTTGGCATGCACCTTAAGGATCATCTCACGACCTTTGACGTCGGGTCGCGGAACAACCACCTGACGGTCAAACCGGCCCGGCCTCATAAGTGCGGGGTCAAGAACATCGGGGCGGTTGGTAGCAGCAATCAGGATTACCCCCTCGTTGGATTCAAAGCCGTCCATCTCCACCAGCAGCTGGTTAAGGGTCTGCTCACGCTCATCGTGCCCACCACCGAGACCTGCTCCGCGATGTCGGCCAACCGCATCGATCTCGTCAATAAAGATGATGCATGGCGCACTCTTTTTCCCCTGGACGAAAAGGTCACGGACGCGGCTTGCGCCAACCCCCACGAACATTTCGACAAAGTCCGAGCCGGATATGGAGAAGAACGGAACACCCGCCTCGCCGGCAATGGCTCGCGCCAGGAGGGTTTTACCTGTACCCGGAGGCCCCATCAGCAGAACACCCTTAGGGATACGCCCCCCCAACTTGGTGAACTTTTTCGGATCCTTGAGGAAGGAGATGATCTCCTCAAGCTCTTCCTTAGCCTCTTCAATGCCTGCGACATCCTCAAAGGTTATCTTTCCTTGGGACTCGGTGAGAAGCTTTGCACGGCTCTTACCGAACGACATCGCCTTTCCGCCGCCAGCCTGCATCTGCCGCATGAAAAAGATCCAGACCCCAACCAGCAGAATCAGCGGAAACCATGAGATAAAAATGGAAAACCATGAGAACTTCTCCTCATCCGGCCGCGCTGAAACCACGATCTTCTTCTCCAGAAGTTTTGTGGTGAGATTGGCGTCCGCAGGCTTGAAACTTCTGAAATCCTTACCGTCACTGAACTTGCCGATGATGTCACTACCCTGGATGGTAACTGAGGCAACCTTACCAGCATCAACCGCAGTGATGAACTCACTATAGTTGAGGCGCTCCTGATTTGGCTTCGGCTTGTTGAAAAGGTTGAAGAGCAGGATCATCATCAGACTGATAACAAGCCACAGCGCAAGGTTTTTATAAAACTGGTTCAAGTGCACCCCCTGATACAAGCTTTACGGCACTACATGGCAATACTGAAAGCACCGTGATTATTAGATTTATTGAGCAGCAAAAAATAACATAAAGGCCTGGGGTTGACAAGCATTTAGGCAAGAATAGCAGCATCCATATCAAATTCAAGCAACTCAACCCTGACCGACATAGTATCATGCGCTTCAGGAGAGGCAAAACCGGCCTTGCGTAAACCTGCGACCCAGAAAAGGGTATCGGAGGAAAAAAAGAGGGGGATTCGTCTCCGAAGTGGTCGAGGCACCTTTTCGTCGATGAACAATTCCTTAACCTTCCTGTGGCCGGTCATCCCAACCGGTATCAGTCGGTCACCAGGCCTGAACAATCTGACGGTCCAGGGAAAAGGGTATTGAGCAAGATCCACAGCCATCTCCAAACGCCCACCTTTATCAGGCAAAGACAACCGATCGCCCCGATACAGTACAATCCGGCATCCGCTATGGAGGTCATAGCTTCCCGGAGAGTCAACGCTCAGTTCGAATCCATCCTGGGTAGAATCGGAATCGCCACAGGAAAAGGTGAGTTCCGCATATGAACGTACCGCCCGTACTCCACCCGGCAGATTCAAAGATCCATTGGGAGGCCCTTTGGCCGCAAGGTTGTCAATTGCCTCAAGATGCCTGAATGAAATACGTCGAAGGCTCCCTGTCAATTGTAAGATGGCGTGCCGATACAGACGGAGTCGCATTCCATGAAGTTCAGAACAAACGATATCAAGATCAAGGATCGCTCGACCTGTTTTGAGTTGCCCGACTTTTGCCCAGCAACTAGCCACCAACTCCGACAGAATCTCCTCATCGGCGGCCATTATGGAAGCGGTATCGGTCAGACGATTAGTGATTGCGGGATTGTACTCACGAAGAAGTGGCAGGAGATGGTTTCTGACCCGGTTTCGGAGAAAGGCGTTGTCGAGGTTACTACTGTCGTTACGGAAGGATAATGTGCGAATATCTGTGTACTCCTCAATCTCGCGTCTGCTCACATTGAGAAAAGGGCGAACGTATATACCGTCAGCAGAGCATGGCAACATGCCACGCAGGCCTCCGGGACCGCTCCCGCGAAGAAGCCTTATCAGAACCGTCTCTGCCTGGTCATCAGCATGGTGCGCCAGTGCAACACGGTTCGCCCCAAAACGCTGTGCGACTTCTGCAAAGAACCTGTACCGGGCCTCGCGTCCTGCCTCTTCCAGTGACAGACGCTTATCGAAAGCGAGTTCGCGGACATCGACACGAGCAGACTCAAAGTGAAGCCCATATCTTCCGGCAGACTCACGGACAAAAGACTCGTCCCCGGCAGACTCTTCTCCTCTAAGAGAATGGTTCAGGTGAGCGACAATGAGTCTAAGCGCCAGATCCTTGCGGGAAACCAGGTAATCAAGCAGCACCATTGAATCGAGGCCTCCGGACACCCCTACAACAACCGTTTGAAAAGGTTGCAACAGGGAGTGCTCACGGATGGTATCTTCGATGGTACGGCAAAAGGTGGTATTGTGAAGGTTCACTATTGCCACTGTTTTTCCCAAAGCATTTGCTGCTTTGATTCCTAGAGGAGTCGCATTAATGTATGCAGTTGAGGTATAACTCTGACATCCTGGAGGATTTTGGTGGCATGCTCCTGAAGATCAAGCAGATGTCGCCCCATACCTTCACGTGTGAGTTCCGATGTTACCGGTTGAAGGATCAGGGGAATATCCTGGCTGACTTCTGCGATAAGCTCACATGCACGACCGATCTCATCAAAACCCGTTTCAATAGATACAACAGCTTTAACGTAACAGTTCCTTGATGCCGCTAAGCGAAGAAAAGAGAGGTGTGCATCCCATAGCCCCTCATACCCGGATGTTGATGGAAGCTTTATGTCCATACTGATGTAATCTACGTGATGGATCACCTTGCCTAAATTCTCAACCAAGAGACCATTAGTTTCAAGAAAAACAGGCAAAATACCCTGAAGTGCGGTAAGCCAGCGGTTGAGGATTTCAGGATGCAGAAGCGGTTCACCACCGGTTACGCTCAGAGAATGATGCAGATGAGGGAATCGATCTTGCCAGCCGGCTAAGTGTCCTACGACCGTATCAAGTGCAACGGGATTGGCAAATGAGATGAAATCATTATGCCCTGGAGCGGTCTCAATCCGGCAAAAAGGCTCAGGCTCGAACGTGGTGTCACAATAACGGCAGGAAAGATTGCAACCTGAGAACCTGAGGAAAACCTGCCTTCTGCCTATGAGCAACCCTTCTCCCTGTATGGACGAGAAGAGCTCAATCAAAGAGGCAGCATTATCACTCATAATAGCTGGCACAGGCGGCATCTGATTCCCAGACAGTAATCATGATTACTTTAATATTGTCATTATT
>JAYSLX010000241.1:0-5334 GCA_043725245.1 Geobacteraceae bacterium
CTTGAGGGAGCGGTCATGGAGACGCGCTGCGGTGACATTGATCCCGGCATTCATGCCTATGTGATGAAGGTGCTGAACCTTTCGCCAAAGGAGCTGGAACAGATCCTTAACAACAAAAGCGGCATTTTCGGTATTACCGGGCAACGCCTGGAGCGGCAGCACTTTTTGAAGGCAGCTATGGACGGGGACTACCGTTGCAAATTGGCTCTTGAGATCGAAACCTATCGTATCAGGAAATACATCGGATCATACCTGGCGGTTATCGGGCCTTTGGATGCAATCATTTTTACCACGGGGTCAGGTGCGGCCGAATGGCCTGTCAGGGAGATGGTGCTTAACGGGCTTGAGTGCTTCGGGATACGGCTTGACCGGGACAGGAATCGCGCTATCCGGTCGGAGCAGCAAGGGGTGGAAATTACCGCTGAAGATTCTCTGATCAGGGTCTTTGTCATACCGACAAATGAAGAGCTTGTGATTGCCGAGGATGTCGCAGTCATCCACTCCGGAGTCTACAGCGACCATCTGCATTACAAATATTCCTTTGCAAACAGTGACTTCGTTCCTGCGGTTTATGTAGGATAAACACAATGTTCCATAAAGGCTGCCCGGCAGGAGATGGCAGAACAAAACAGTTCGTCAAAGAATTTATTGCTGTATGAAAAGTGAGGTAGTTTCTGTGTACGAGATTTTGAAAAAACTTGCTGCTGATGTCACGTTCAGGCCGGATGACGGCGCGTTTCGCTCTAAACTGGCTGAAATGGTCATTGCTAATGCCGATGGAGAAGTCGCGGAACTCTTTTCCGAAAGTAGCAGCGATATATCGGTCAGCATTTCCCGAGACACTATTGAAGAAGGCATAATCCGGTTTCTGGTAGTAGGTGATCTGGGTGAACTGTCCCTGGAATGCGCCTTTACTGAGCTGGATGATGATGAACACAATGATCTTGCCGAACAGCTGTCGAGACTGGTGGCAGGGCAGACACCCTCTGTAACACACGACACCCAGAAGGTTATTGTCAGAAAAAACATCAATGGAACATTGGATGTTCATCAGGCAGCGCAAAAACTCGGATGTTCACAAACTTTCCTGAAAAGCAAAATTCCCTGTACGGATTATTCCTACCTGGAAGTAGATGGCAAAACAGAGATCAAGGAGTATTACTGGTCGGAAATTCTGATCGACCGCCTCTGTAACATGAAATTGAATGGAGCAAAAGCGGAAGATGTGCAGTATGTCGCCAAGGAATGCTGTGATGGTGATTGCATATGGGCAGAGGAGATTTTGGTCTCACTGGGGAGTCCAATATCCAAGCCCAAATCCGATGACGCTGTAAAGCGAGCCATAACAAAACGACCAGCAAAAAACATATCCAAAGAGCAACCGAATAACCGTCCTCCCCGAAGGAGGAACCCATGACCATCCCCCCTCATCATCCCGGCCGCTTTTGATCTGGGATCCGGCTGTACGGTGGCCCGGGATGCCTGCGCCACCAGAGATCTCACCCCCGATGGTGAGGTTGTCCCCGCCTGACAGATACATGCAGCCTTTCTTGCCGCCCTGGGTGCCGTCTACGCCACTGTCAGGGCTGCGGACGCCATACTTGAATGCATCGCAGTAAACTAAAGGGAATAGTATCTATCGTGAAACGAATTACTCTCGTCATTGCTGCCGCTATATCCCTTCTGATACCCATTCAAGCATTTTCCCTTGTCGTTCCGGAACCTGATATCTCGGAACTGCTGGAACAGCATGAAACCACCAGTGAACGTTTGAACGATCTGATGCGATTGATCCGGGATGGACAGATAACGCGCGAAACAGCGCGCAACAGCTTGCAAAAGCTGCTTGCCGAAGCGCATAATGCCTATCCCCTGGCAGGCGGAACAAATGCTCCGAAATCGGAATGGTATTTTCCGGTGGCAGGCCGTGATGTGCATGCGATTACCGGAGGACGAAGACACGGATACATTGCACGCGGATATGCGTTCTACGACGGAAACCGCCATGGAGGGCACCCTTCACTGGATATTTTCATTCAGGACGAAAATCATGATACCCGGGATGATCGCTCCGGCAAACCGGTACAGGTGCTCTCAATGACCTCCGGTATAGTGGTCGCTGCCGAAGAGAAGTGGAAAACGGGAAGTCACTTGCGCGGCGGCAGGTACCTATGGGTCTATGATCCAGGAAATGATGTGTTGGTATACTACGCCCACAACGAACGCTTGCTGGTGAAAGTTGGCGACCTGGTACGGCCCGGTGACGCCATCGCCACGGTGGGACGCAGCGGTTATAACGCCGCCAAGCGCCGATCACCCACGCATCTCCACCTGACAGTACTCAAGGTAGACGATGGTCGAATGACGCCGGTTGATGTCTACAGTGACATCAGGAAAGCCAAGGTAACCAACGGAGGCTGATGCCTGGAATCCCGGTTACAAACGTCCGTCAGATGATCAGCAATTGGGTCTTGCACCCTTCTTGAACGCACCATCTGGTGAATCCGTTACTTTAAAGGTATAAATAAAACACAATCAGGAGAAGGGGTTCCGATAAATGCAAACACTCAAACTGATAGCTCTGACGTTCGTGGTCGCGGGGGTATTGGCCTGCCTCGTCTATCCGACAACCGTTCATGCCGGGAACAGTTCTGATAACCAGTCGAAGCAGATTGTTGACTCTATGGTAAGAGCTTACGGTGGAAAGGCTGAAATAGGTAAAGTGACAACAGTGGTCGCCAAGGGCAGTATCACGGATTTTATGAAAGAGACACAGGGAGACTACACCCGGTACTACTCTCGACCCGGTAAACTTCGTATCGAGATCATGCCGGAACAGGGTGGGGAGGCGAGAATACTCAACGCCGGTCGCGGCTGGCGAGGCAGCCCGGAGGAGCTCAAAGAGGTACAGAAGGTTCCCCTCCAGGCGATGATTTACCAGTACAGCTACCTGGACCTGCCGATGGGCTTTTCCGACAACGCCTACACCGTGACGTACGGCGGGAAGCAGGTCTTCCGGGGGCGCCAGTTAGACCTCCTGGTGATCGATGTCAAGGGGGCACCCAGGCTGCGTGTCTACGTCGATCCGGAAAAAAAACTGATAGTCCGTGTGGCGGCCGACTTTGACATGGGGGTGGGGTCAAGCGAACTGGCCACCGAATATGAGGATTTCCGCCCTGTCGGGAAGGTCCTCTTTCCGTTTCGGCTGATAAACTACGCGGGAGAGATGAGGCTGTCCGTGATCTCCCTCTCCGACATCAAGGTGAACACGGAGATCCCCAAGGAGGTTTTTTCGCCCGTTCCACTCAAGCTGAAGTAAAGAGTTCACAGGGAGATGATATGAAAAGATCATCCGGACCACTCTTGGGGCAAACATTCTCTGTGGGCATAACGAAAGGATGACCATGGCAATAATATCCGTAGTAGCGAAAGTCGTAGCTAAAAAGGAATCCGTGGAGGGGGTCAAGGCCGAGCTGTTGAAGCTCATCGCTCCGACCAGAAAAGAGGCCGGATGCATTGATTACTGTCTGCACCAGGACAACGAGGATCCTGCAGTGTTCATCTTCTATGAAACCTGGGAAAGCCTTGCTTGTCTTGAGAAACACATGGAATCTGATCATTTCAGGAGCTACGTTAATGCCGTTGGCAGTATGATTGAAGATAAAGTAGTGCACAAAATGACGAGGATCGAATAAGGGATAACCAGCAATGGCAAAAGGATATCAGGGCAACAGAGAACGCCTGGAAGAAAACAGTTTATATATTTCCTGTCCGTCCGCCGATCACAACTACCATCAAGCTGGGAACGCGCACCGATAGAGATCAGACCATGGAAGACAAAGTGCGGAGCGTACGAGAGAAGCTTTGAGAGGAATTGTTCCGCGCAAATTTGACGTCATCGATGTGTCAGAGTCGGTTGAAAGGTCTTGAAAATGGCAGATACATGGATTACGGATTTAAGTCACTTTCTGGATGAGGATGGAAATATTCTCTCTGAACCGGCACAGGCAAAGGCACTTGCGGAATACTTTGCAGCTATCGTGCTCATGGCTTCATTCCCGGATCCGGAATGTCCACCAGAATACCTTGTAAAATGTCGTAGGCGACCAAATCGGAAGCCATGCCTGGAAGATATCGTCGGATTCCTCAGCCCTGATGGCGACGTTGTTGTTTGGATGTGCCCAAAGTGCAGAGACGCAGGATTAATAAGCCACTGGCGGGGTACTATGTGGGATTTGAGCGAATCGGGGAAGGTTGCACACTGATACCGTATTTAAGGTGGCAGCAATCTCTTGTTGTCGGATTTATATCGCTGTAAGACAGTGATCGGGGAAAAATGTGCCGGCACAGAGCAAACCAGGTCTTCATATGGAAGTGTTAAAGTTTGATGCTTCGGTCCCGATATATGAAGAGAGGAGACTGGCATGAGCAGCATCAACAACATAGCAAATAGGTTACATTATGGATACATACTCTGAACAAAGAGAAGGCTGCGCCATCTGGTGCGGCCTTCTCAATTCCGCGCCTGGTATGGCAAGGCAGGAAACGCATAAAAGGCTTACTCCTGAACCCCATAATGGGGCCGATTCAGAAGTAAGCCTTTAAAAACAACTGATAGAATAAAACAGTTGCAGAATAATTGGGGTGGCCAGAGGGGATCGAACCCTCGTATGTACGAGTCACAGTCGTAAGTGTTAACCGCTTCACCATGGCCACCATATGAAGTCTTTTTAGATATCCCGAAACAGGTGTCAAAGTCAAGCTGAATTTTCCGTTAGCGTAATGTAGTTACCCATGATAATAGACCTGATCAGATTGTTCTTAAAAAGACCAGCGGCTGAACGTTTAGCGCTAATCCTTGACAAACAGAATAAGTGAGTTAACTAACTTATTTTCTGCCAGCCTCGATAAACAGGATAAGTACGTTCACAAAATCATTTCAGCAAAAAGCGCAGAAATGATTTCAAGCTTACTAATGAGGTGCCTTTTTGATTGATATCAAAAATACAACAACCGTGGAATTCAAGCGCTTAGGCTATCGGATCGTATTTGTGACCGCCGCCGATGGCCTTGACTGCAGCTGCATCTATGAGCCCGGTTCAACAGGTTCTCCGCTGACGCGTGACGAGTTGCAGAAATATCTTGTCGAGACAAGGATTCAAGAGGGGATCGACGAAAACGCGCTCAACAGGCTTGTTGTCGCGGCCGAGGCCAAGGAAAAGCTTTCAGGTCTCGCCATCGCCCGCGGTGTACCAATGATACCGGGAGAAGATGGGAAAATCGTGCTTGAGTTACAGGATGCTCTGGCAGGCGACCAGCCCAAGGACGATACCG
>JAYSLX010000242.1:0-8761 GCA_043725245.1 Geobacteraceae bacterium
CTAAAGCGTCTCCTGGTACTGTTTGCAAAAAGCATAGAACCGATCAGGCCGAACAGAATGTTCCAGAGAAACAAAAAGGTTAAGCTCCAGAAGTTCTTCTCCGGGTACAAACGGGTTTCTTAAGTCAATGACATTGAACTAAATGCATTAAACCAATGCCCCTGGAAGTAGGGGCTTTTTTTATAGGGTCTCTCGTGGTATTGTCTCGTTGCAAGAGCCTCCTCTTCTAACCAAATAAGTCTCTATTCCCTTTCGGAGCCGGCGCTTTTCTGATGCACGATTTTCTCAGAGAATACCTGACAGTACATGGCTACTGGGTCCTGTTTCTCTGGACCTTTCTGGAGGGAGAAGCTGGGCTGATCCTTGCGGGCTTTCTGGCCTATCAGGGATATATGAATATTTCAGGTGTCATTATGACCGCCTTCTTTGGGGCTTTTTTCGGCGACCAGTTCTATTTCTATCTCGGTCGTTGGCAGGGTGTACGGCTTTTGAGGGCTTTTGCCTTTATAGCACGAAAGTTTCGCAAGGCCCTTCGGCTCATCGAGAAGTATGGTACCTTTATCGCTTTCATCTCCCGATACACGTACGGGTTCAGGATCGTTCTTCCGATAATTCTTGGCATGACCATCTTCCCGTCTCTCAAGTTCTGCTGGCTGAACGTATTGAGCGCCGCTCTCTGGGCTCTTGTCTTCTCCCTGACCGGATATCTCTTCGGCAAAGGGGCATCGCTTATGGTGGACGATGTAAGTCGTTACGAACACCACTTAATGGCTCTTCTTGCCGGGATGATCGCTGCAATGTGGATGATGCACGTAGTCCAGGCCTGGAGGAGGCGTCGACCGGGGCGTGCCCGGCTCAGGAAGATGAAAGAGGCAGGTGTCGATTTTCGGTCACACCGGCGAAAGGATGATAATGACACCTTATGAACGCGTTGCTGTAGTCCTGGTGGAACCTCAGAGCCCCGGCAACGTAGGAATGGTCTGTCGCGCAATGAAGAACTTCGGTTTAACGGATCTGCGTCTGGTTAACCCATGCCAGTTGGACCATCCGGAGGCCCTGAAGTTTGCTGTCTCTGCAAAAGATCTTCTTTCAGCTGCTCGGATTTTCACGTCACTCGTCGAAGCGATTGACGACGCCCCGCTTTCGATTGCAACAACGCGGCGACACGGCAAGTACCGCCAGGAGATATTTACTCCGACTGAGATCGTGGCCAAAATCGACTCCCAACTCCCTATAAACAGGGCAGCACTGGTCTTTGGCCGCGAAGATAGTGGACTGACTACCGACGAGGTTGCTCTCTGCCGCTGGCAGGCTACCATCCCTACTGCCGATGAATACGGATCGCTCAATCTCTCCCAGGCAGTGCTCCTTTTCTGCTATGAGCTTCGGGAGGGGCTTCAGTGTACCGGTGAAGCCTCTGTAAGGGAGCTTGCTCCCACGGCTTCTGTAGAGCCACTATACGAACAGATGGAGTCAGTCCTGTTAAAGATCGGTTTCTTAAAGCCTGAAAATCCTGCTCACCTTATGCGTTCATTCAGAAGGATCTTTGCCAGGGCGGAACTCGACAGCAGGGAGGTGTCAATCCTGCGCGGCATGTTCTCCCAGGTAGATTGGGCGGCCGATGCCTTCCATGGAAAGAAGGGTAAATGATGGAGGTAACCTATATTGGTGGGATTGCCGGCTTTATGACCAGCATTGCGGTGATCCCGCAGATGATAAAGACCTGGAAGACACGGCATGCCCGCGATCTCTCGCTCTGGCAGCAGATTATAGTGATTGTCGGACTAGCCCTCTGGCTCTGCTATGGTCTGATTCTGGGTGATATACCGCTCATAGCATCAAATACCTTTACCCTTGTCTGCTACTCTCTGCTGCTGGGGATGAAAATCATCTATGACCGGGCTGACAAACGTCGCACCCGTGGTACTCTCGTTGTGAATCCAGTCAGCATTGAGAGAAAGAACTAAATGTTTCCTACATTTGTGTATATCTTATTGGTTCTTGTTCTTGTCTTGGCAAACGGCTTCTTTGTAGCATCTGAGTTTTCACTCGTGGCAGTGCGCCGGTCGCGCGTTGCAACCATGGCAGAGACCGGAGATCATAGGGCCACTGTCCTTCTCGAACTGGTGGATAATCTAAATATCTATATCTCAGCTACTCAGCTTGGTATTACCATGTCATCGCTTGCGCTTGGCTGGATTGGCGAGCCTGCCTTTGCGCGTCTTCTCGCAGTGCCCCTTCAGGGAGTTGTCTCAACTGCGGCTCAACATACCATCTCCTTTGCTCTCGCGTTTACAGCCATAACGTTTCTTCATATCGTGATAGGTGAGCTCGCTCCCAAGACGCTTGCGCTTGAGCGGGCGGAAAAGGTTGCTCTGGCGATTGCCTGGCCAATGCGGTTGTTTCAGAAGGTTTTCCGCTGGCCGATCAGAATTCTCGATTGGGCTGGGATGCGGACTGTGCGTGTATTTGGTCTTAAGCCCTCTGTTGAGCATGCTTCGGTTTACACAGTAGAGGAGCTCCGACATCTGATCGATGCATCGCAGAAAAGCGGTAACCTCGAACCTGATGAGCAGAAGCTGCTTCATGGCATTTTCGAGTTTTCCGATGCCGAGGTAATTGAGGTAATGGTGCCGCGAAATGCGATGTCGGCATTGCCGGTTTGCGCTACGCTGGAAGAGACCAAGACGGCTTTCCGCACACTTGGATATTCACGTTTGCCCGTCTATAGAGATCACCTTGACAGCATAGTCGGTGTAGTATTCAGGAGAGACTTGGAGCCATATCTTGAGCAGTCACAGATAGAACCATTCGGCCTGGAAAGCCTGGCCCATCCACCCATGTTCATCCCGGCCACTGCACATCTTAGTGCTGCGCTGAGGCAGATGCAAAGCTCACGGACCCATCTGGCTTTTGCCGTCGATGAATATGGAGGTATAGAAGGAATTATAACCCTTGAGGACATCCTGGAAGAGATCGTCGGTGAGATCGATGATGAATTCGATGACAAGGCTCCTGCCCAGATTATTGAAGACAACGGCACATTCCTGCTGGATGGGATGTTGACCGTGCGTGACGCTAATCAGCACCTGAATATGCATTTACCGGAGGACGATTCTTATACGACGATTGCCGGATTTGTGATTGCCCAGACAAGGCGACTGATGAATGCGGGTGAAACTATTGAGTACGAAGGTATGAGGTTTAAAGTAGAAAGCATGGACCGTCGGCGAATTCGTCGCGTAAGGGTTACCTTGACATCGAATCCGGTCTGATCTAAAGACAATGCATCTCACCTTGAAAGGGAGGATATCCAGATAGAGGATATCCTCCCTTTTTTGGTCAGTGCACTTTGTGTCTTTTCCCGATAGTCACCGAAGTCAGAATGGCGATGGCCAGCGCTCCTAAAATGATTCCGAGTGAAAAGTAGATCGGTACATGCCAGATGTCAACCAGCAGCATTTTGACCCCGACAAAGGCGAGAATGAATGATACGCCGAGCTTCAGGTAGACAAACATCTCCATCACATGCGCCAGCAGGTAGTAGAGCGAACGGAGTCCCATGATGGCGAAGACGTTTGACGTGTAGACTATGAACGGGTCGCGCGTTATAGACAGGACCGCTGGTATGGAGTCGATAGCGAAGATCACGTCGCTTGATTCAACCACGATGAGTGTCAGGAAGAGTGGGGTGGCGGCGATGATTCCTTGGCGGCGGATGAAGAACCGGTCATCGCGGATTCGCTTGGTTATCGGCATAAAGCGTCTGACCAGCCTCACCAATAGATTCTTTTCCGGCTCGATCTTACCTTCTTCGCCAAAGGCCATTTTGAAACCGGTGACGATCAGTATCACGCCGAACAGGTAGATTATCCAGTGAAACTGCTCGATAAGCCCGATGCCGGCAAAGATGAAGATCGCCCGCATCAGCAGAGCGCCGATTATCCCCCATTTAAGGATCTTTGGCTGGTGGGTCTTGGTTATGTGAAAGTAGTCGAAGATCATTATGAAGACGAATAGATTGTCTACTGAGAGCGACTCTTCAATCAGGTATCCGGTGATGAACTCCAGCGCCTTGGTTGGGCCCATCTCAAAGTAAACCCAGGAATTGAAGGCCAGAGCAATGACCACCCAGGTTATTGTCCAGGCGAGTGCCTCGCGAAACCTGATTTCGTGGCTCTTCCGGCTGAATATGCCCATATCGAGGGCAAACATGACGGCTATAATCGTGCCGAAGCCGAGCCAGAGCATTGTGGGTTGTGTGAGTGTCATTGTACAGAATCCAATCAGCATGCTTAGGATAATCAAAAACGCAAGATGGAGACTATAGGTATGCTTTAAGTGAGTGTCAAAACAATTCAGGATGAAGTCTTATCAGCGCAAATATTTTCGACAGGTTGCTTTTTGAGGGAGGTCGGCTTACAATCGCACGATTGGCGACAACTTTTATAAGGCGTACTCCTGCAATGTCTCACTTCTCCCAAGGAAAATCCCTGGGCCTGGCCCTCACAATTTCACTGCTCCTCCATGTCGGGCTCTTTGCACTGCTCTTGTATCTACCAAGTGGGGCTCAACGACAGGTAAAGGAAGAGCCGATCATGGTGGACCTGCAGGATCTGCCTCAGTTAAATCAACCGTTACCGAAGGACAAAAGGGAGTCAAAACGAAAGGCAGACTCCTATCGGCGAGTTCCGCAGGAGACCGCTCCACTTGGTGATGTGGAGCGTGATAAACCTTCACCTTCTCTTGAGTCACGATCTGTAAGCCCGCGCATGGTCCTTCCCACAAAACCACCTGAGATGAAACGAGCAGTTGAGCCTGGAGAAAGTCTGTTCAGGCCGAAGGAACAACCAGCTTCGGATATTGCACGATTTTATCCACGTCCGGATAAACTGGCCAAGGTTGAGGAGAACTATCGGAAAAAATACGCTTCAGAGGTTAAGGAGAGTGACACCAAGTTCCTCAACAGTGACGACTATATGTTCGGTTCGTTCATGAGGCGCTTTGAGACGGCGGTTTACGGGGTATGGCGCTACCCGGTCGAGGCGGCCAGGTTGGGCGTAGAAGGTGTTACGCCGGTACATATAACGTTCAATCGTAACGGAGTGATAGAGAAGGTTGAGATACTGGAGAGTTCCGGGAGCAGGATACTGGATGATGAGGTTCGCCGGACACTTGGCCTGATCGGCCCTATAGGTTCATTTCCCAAGGCTTATGACAAGGAGTCGCTACATCTTATCGCTTTCTTCCATTATGGGATCGTGAGCGGCTCAATCCGAGGCAAACTCTACTGATGATACATCCAAAACCAGGTGGGCTTGGATCTCACATTACTTCTCCGCAAGCCTCTCTATCAGAAATTTCCTGAACTCTACGCTGAACTCCTCTCGCTTCAGGGCCATGTCCACTGTGGCTTTTAGAAAGCCGAGCTTGTCGCCGCAGTCGTGGCGTATCCCCTCGAACTGGCAGCCGTAGATCGCCTGTTCCTTGGAAAGGCTAAGAATTGCGTCGGTCAGCTGAATCTCTCCCCCTTTGCCCGGAGTCTGCTTCTGAAGGATCGGGAAAATGTCCGGGGTCAGTACATAGCGACCTATGATCGCCAGGTCGGAAGGTGCCTCTTCGCGTCTCGGCTTCTCCACCATGTCTACTACTTCGTAGATCTGTCCCGAAATATGGTTCGCCTTCACGCAGCCATAGGACGAGATATTCTCCATCGGCACCTTTTCCAGTGCCAGCACCGGCCCGTGATACTTCCGGTAAACATCCAGCAGCTGGCCCAGACAGGGTCGCTCTGCATCGATAATGTCGTCTCCAAGCAGGACGGCGAACGGATCGTTGCCAACGAAATCCTTGGCACAGAGGATTGCGTGCCCCAGCCCCATCGCCTGTTTCTGGCGTACGTAGAAGATGTCCACCATCTCGGCTATCTCCCTGATCCGTGACAGCTCCTCGTCTTTTCCCTTGTCGTAAAGGTGTGCCTCCAGTTCAAAGGCGATGTCGAAGTGGTCTTCCAGTGCCCGCTTGCCGCGGCCGGTCACAAAGAGTATCTGCTCGATCCCGGAGGCGACAGCCTCTTCAACTACGTACTGGACCAGAGGCTTGTCGATGAGCGGGAGCATCTCTTTGGGAGAGGACTTGGTTGCCGGAAGGAAGCGGGTACCGAGCCCTGCAACCGGGAATACTGCCTTTTTCACCTGCATGATTGAGCTCCTTGATGGGCTTGGTTAACAATCACAATCGCACTTTACGGCATTGACAATTTCAGGGATCAGATCCTCCCTCCCCATTGCCATGATATGTATGCCGTCGCAGATGCCGGCTGTCTGTCTGGCCAGGCGACATGCGATTTCAATCCCCGTTGCACCCGGATTCTCTGAATGAGCGAGTTCGTCGATCAGATTATCAGGGACGGTAAGCCCTGGGATGGTACGATTGATATAGCGGGCCATGCCTGCTGATTTCAGAAGGAGAATGCCTCCGATCACTTTCACCGGAAGATGTCGAACCGCGTCGCGAAAATGACGGAGACGCTCCGGATCGAAGATCGCCTGTGTCTGGAAGAAACGTGCGCCGGAGGCGACCTTCTTCTGGAGTTTTACAAGGGAGAGCTCAAACGGATCGGCATCAGGTGCGGCTGCTGCACCGCAGAAAAAGGAAGGGCTGCCTGTCAACGGCAGTCCACTAAGATCCCGTCCCTGGTTCAGTCCTTTAATGGCCTGGATAAGTTGCACGGAATCGAGGTCGAAGACCGGCTTCCCCTGCGGGTGATCTCCGAAGCTTATGTGATCGCCGGTCAGTGCAAGGACGTTTGTGATTCCGAGTGAGGCAGCACCCAAAAGGTCGCTCTGAAGGGCGAGCCGGTTTCGGTCGCGGCAGGTGAGCTGGTAGATCGGCTCGATCCCTTCACGAATCAATAGGGCTGCTGCGGCCAAGGGGGATATCCGCATGTTGGCCCCCTGGTTGTCGGTGACGTTAATGGCGTCGACGATTGGCGCCAAGGTGAGTGAAGCAGCGAGGAAATCTGTACAATCGGTCCCCTTTGGCGGGCAGACCTCGGCAGTGAAGACGAACCGACCGGCTGCGAGCTTTCCCTGAAGGTTGGAGTGCATCCTATTTCTCCAGCTTCTGACGGCCCGGTCGCCGACTGGTGGTGTTGTCCTTTGCGGGCACGGTCCGATGTATACGATTCACAGCGCCTTGTGCCGTAAGCCGGTCAAAGATGGTCTTCCAGGCGCATTCGCTCTCAGCGTCTATTTCGCACCTTCCATGGTCCATACCACCACAGGGGCCGTTAAGGAGACCTTTTGGGCAGAGAGTGACCGGGCAGATGCCGCCGGTACGGGAGAGGATGCACTCCCCGCAGAGGGAGCATTTCTGCTCGAAATGGTTCATGCGGCGGATATTGCCGAGGAACTTTGTGTCGAGACATGCTATGGTCCGCTTGGGGGTGGTTGCGGAGATTGACTGCACTCCGGCACCGCAGGCAAGTACGAGTATAGCTTCGGCTTCATCAACCATCTCTTTTCGGGAACGGAGGTCGCGGGCTGTTCTCAGCATATGGCAGACTTCATCTATAATGATGGAGCCGGTAACCTCCAGGCCTTCGGCAGTGAGGCTCTCCTGCATGGCCCAGACCTCTTCCTCCCCTCCAGCCTTACAGACAGTGGCGCATTTGGCGCATCCCACCAGGAAAAGTCTGGAGACCCCTTCCAGTTCGGAGAGTATTTTCTCAAGCGGTTTCTGGCGGCTGACGATCATCTGCAGGTGCGTCTGGCTGATTCGGTAGTGTTCTGGAGCAGCATGGTGATGGTCATGGGGCCGACTCCGCCAGGAACAGGGGTTATGGCAGAGGCACGCTCACAGGCTGCTTCAAACTCAACGTCGCCGACAAGTTTCTTCTCTCCGACGCGATTGACGCCGACATCGATGACAATGGCCCCAGGTTTGATCCATGATCCTTTGACCATTTCAGGGACACCTACTGCAGCTATCAGCACATCGGCCTGTGCGACTTTGGCTGCAAGGTCCTTTGTCCTGGAGTGGCAGATGGTAACGGTTGCGTGCTGGGCCAGGCACATTAGTGCCACCGGTTTACCTACGATGTTGGAGCGACCTACAATGACAACCTCCTTGCCTGCCAGGTCGATGCCGGTCTCTTTCAACATTACCATTATTCCGTAAGGGGTGCATGGCTGGAAGACCGGCTTTCCTACAACGAGCCGTCCGACGTTGTATGGGTGAAAGCCGTCCACATCTTTGTGCGGCGATATTGCCTCGAGAACTTTCTCTGTGTTGATCTGTTTCGGCAGGGGGAGCTGCACCAGTATCCCGTGAATCCTGAGGTCGCAGTTGAGCTTGTCGATGAGTTCGAGGAGGGCTGCTTCTGTGGTCTCTGCAGGGAGTTTATGCTCGTCGGAGAATATCCCCACATCCTGGCATGCCTTCTCCTTCATGCTCACGTAGACCTTGCTTGCCGGGTCTTCACCCACCAGAACGACTGCGAGCCCAGGGGTTACCCCTTTTGCCTTGAGTGATGCCACCTCTGTAGCGATCTCGCCGCGAATCTTAGCGGCTATTGCCTTGCCGTCAATCAGGTTAGCCATCGGTTTCTGCTCCTTGATAAATTTTTATGCATATTACGGGAATATAGGTTTTGTTGTAAAGGTTTAGAGTTTGTTGTGGCATTAAAAAAACCTCCCGGTTGCGGGAGGTTTTTCAGGTTGATCTGGATCTGTGGGGTTATGCAGCTGCTGCCGACGGG